>CAMDHS010000036.1 GCA_945898115.1 Comamonas sp. lk | reverse complement strand
CGGGGCATCTTCTACCTTTGCCTGGGTGTGTTGGTGTTCTCGCTGCAAGACGCCATCGTTAAACAGGTCAGTGGCGGTTATGCGCTCACGCAGGTGGTGTTTATTCGCTCCTGCGTTTCGGTGCCGATTTTGTTGTGGCTGGTGCAGCGCGAGGAGGGGTGGCGCGCTATTTTTGCCTCGCGTTTGGGCGCGCTGTCGGTGCGCGGGGTCATCATGCTTGGGGCCTATACGGCTTACTACATGGCGTTTCCGGCGCTGCCGCTGGCCGATGCGGTGGCACTGTATTTCACCGTGCCACTGTTTGTTACCGCGCTGGCCGGGCCAATTTTGGGGGAACGCTCGGGCTGGCGGGTCTGGGCCGCCGTGCTGCTGGGTTTTGTGGGCGTGATGGTGATGCTGCAGCCCGGCACCGGTCTTTTTGAGCCCGCAGCGCTTTTGTCATTGCTGTCGGCGGCGCTTTACGGTTCGGCCATGCTGATGGCGCGTCGGTTTGGCACCAGCCTGTCGGCGGCGGTAATGGCGTTTTTTCAGAACGTGTTTTTCTTCCTGGGCTCGGGTGCTGCGGCATTGCTGTTCATGTGGCTGGACGTGGCGCAGTCCACGCATCCCAGTGTGTCGTTTTTAGTGCGGCCTTGGGTTTCAGTGACCTTCAACGATGCTTTGCTGATGGTGGTGACCGGCGTGGTGTCGGCGGTGGGCACGGTGTTGCTGACCAACGCCTACCGGGTGGCGCGCGCCAGCACGGTTACGCCTTTTGAGTACACCGGTATTTTGTGGGCGCCGCTGTGGGGATTTTTGTTCTTTAGCGAGGTGCCGCGCGCCACCACGGTGGCCGGGGCGGCGGTGATTGTGGTGGCCGGCTTGCTGGCGCTGCGGGCTTCCAAGACATAAAAAAGCCCGGCGCTACATGGAGCCAGGCTTTGTTTCTGCCCAGGCCGGTACGCGCAGGCCGGTGAATAACGGGCTTTAGACCACGGTTTGCAGCTTCATGGCCACGCTCATGTCGCCTGCCACCTTGAGCTTGCCGCTCATGAAGCCGCTGACGGCATTGAGTTCGCCGTCCATCATGGCTTGCAGGTTTTCCAGGCTGACGGTCACCGTGCAATCTGTCTCGCGGTCGGTGTTGGACACGCTGTTGGGGGTGGACGCGCCGTCGAGCACGATCACGCCGTCGCTGCCGCAGTCGAATTTGAGGGTGGCGTCCAGGCCGCTGTCAGCGCCCATTTTGGTGCGGATGGATTCGGTGATGGTTTCGAGGCTCATAGGGGTTTCCTTGGGTTGACCGATGGAGGGGCTTTTATTGTAATTAAGGCTTGGGTTTCTCCGTACAGTGCTGTCTCCTTGGTGTCGTTCAGGCTGGGATTGAAGACCCCAGAATACGGCAAAGCTCCGCCAATACCCTCTATTTCAATCGCCCGGGTTTGTTTCCACCTGTGCTGTAAGGATCTGTGTTCATGCCCCCCGTACCCCCCCACTTTGCGCACCGGCCCAACGCCTTGCGTTCCCAGATCAATCCACGCAACACCACCTTTGCTGCAAACGCCCAGCGCATGCAGGCGCTGCTCGACGAGGTCAACCGCCTGCAAGCGCAGGTGATTGCCGAGTCCGAGTCCAAGCGCGCCAAGTTTGAGCAGCGCAATCAGCTGCTGCCGCGCGAGCGCCTGGCGCGCCTTTTAGACCGGGGCACGCCTTTTCTGGAACTCAGCCGTCTGGCGGGCCTGAAGATGCACGACGACGACGGAAAGAAGTCAGTGTTGGGCGGCGGCTCTATCGTCGGCATTGGCGTGGTGGCGGGCAAACGTTGCCTGGTCTCGGTCAACGACAGCGCGGTCAAAGGCGGCACGGTGGCGCCCATGGGCCTGCGCAAGGCGCTGCGGGCCCAGCAAATTGCCCTTGAGAACAAGCTGCCCATGATCAACCTGGTGGAAAGCGGCGGCGCCAATTTGCTGTACCAGGCCGAGATATTTGTCGAAGGCGGGCGCAGCTTTGCCAACCAGGCGCGCATGTCGGCCGCCGGGCTGCCGCAAATCTCGGTGGTGCACGGCTCGTCCACGGCGGGTGGTGCGTATTTGCCGGGCTTGTCGGACTATGTGATCTTGGTTCGTGGACGCTCAAACATCTTTTTGGCCGGCCCGCCGCTGGTCAAAGCCGCCATGGGCGAAGACTGCACCGAAGACGAGCTGGGCGGCGCTGAAACCCATGCCCAAGTCACCGGCCTGGGCGAATACCTGTGCGAGGACGACGCCCACGCCATTGCCATGGCGCGCGAGGTGCTAGACAAGCTGCGTTGGGAAACAGTGGGCGCGCCCGCCGCCTGGCAAGAGCCACTGTTTGACGAACAAGAGCTCATGGGCATTGTGCCGGCCGACGAGCGCGAGCCCTACGACGTGCGCGAGGTGATCGCCCGGCTGGTGGACGGCTCGGACTTTTTGGAGTTCAAGGCCAGTTACGCGCCCGAGATGATGTGCGGCCACGCCCGCGTGCAGGGCCAGTTGGTCGGCATTTTGGGCAACAACGGCCCGATTCAGCCTGCGGGTTCGACCAAGGCGGCGCAGTTCATCCAGTTGTGCGACCAAAGCGGCACGCCGCTGGTCTTTTTGCAAAACACCACGGGCTATATGGTGGGCTCGGTGGCCGAGCGCGCCGGGGCCATCAAACACGGCTCCAAAATGATCCAGGCGGTGGCCAATGCGCGGGTGGCCAAGTTCACCTTTGTGCTGGGCGGCTCGTTTGGCGCGGGCAACTACGGCATGTGCGGGCGCGGTTTTGATCCGCGCTTTATCTTTGCCTGGCCCACGGCGCGCACGGCCGTGATGGGCGGGGCGCAGGCCGCCAAGGTGATGGACATCGTCAACCGCAGCAAGATGGAGCGTAGCGGCGAAGTGCCCAACGAAGAAGCGCTGCAAGCGATGTCCGATGGCTTGCGCATGCGGCTGGACAAAGAATCAACCGCCTTGTTCGGTACAGCCCGCCTTTGGGACGACGGCATTATTGACCCGCGCGACACCCGCCGTGTGCTGGGCCTGTGCCTGGCGCTGGCCCTTGAAGCCGACGGGCGCAGCCTGCGCCCCAACACCTTTGGCGTGGCGCGCATGTAGGCCCGCCGCACCCGATCACCACCATGACTTTTTCCAAAATACTCATCGCCAACCGGGGCGAAATCGCCTGCCGCGTGATCCGCACCGCACGCAGCCTGGGCTACGCCACCGTGGCCGTGTTCAGTGACGCTGACCGCGACGCGCTGCATGTGCGCCAGGCCGACAGCGCGGTGCACATTGGCGGCTCCAGCGCTGCTGAATCGTATTTGCGCATAGACGCTGTTCTTGACGCCGCACGGCGCAGTGGCGCCGCCGCGGTGCACCCGGGCTACGGCTTTTTGAGCGAAAACCCCGACTTTGCCCAGGCCTGCCTGGATGCGGGCCTGGTGTTTATCGGCCCACCGCCTGCGGCCATGCGCGCCATGGGCGACAAGGCGCTGGCCAAGCGCCGCATGCAAGACGCCGGCGTGCCCTGCGCCCCTGGCTATTTGGGCGCGCCTGAGGACGATGACGCAGTGTTGATCGCCCAAGGGCTGGAACTGGGTTTTCCTCTGCTGGTCAAGGCCACGGCGGGTGGTGGCGGGCGCGGTATGCGCCGCGCCGACGCTGCGCAAGGTTTGTCCGGCGCCATCGAAGGCGCACGGCGCGAGGCCCTGAGCGCCTTTGGCAACGGCACTTTGATGCTCGAGCGATTGATTGACCATGGCCGCCATATTGAGATTCAGGTGTTTGCCGACCAGCACGGCCACGCGGTGCACCTGGGCGAGCGCGACTGCACCGCCCAGCGCCGCCGCCAAAAGGTGATTGAAGAAGCGCCGTCCCCCATCGTGGGCCCCGCGCAGCGCGCCGCCATGGGCGCCGACGCGGTAGCCGCCGCGCTGGCCGTGGGCTACCAGGGCGCAGGCACGGTGGAATTTATTGTGGACGCCCAGGGGCGCCACTACTTTTTGGACATGAACACCCGGCTGCAGGTAGAACACCCGGTGACCGAACTCATCACCGGCCTGGACTTGGTGGAATGGCAGCTGCGCGTGGCCGCGGGCGAGCCGCTGCCGCTGGCGCAGGCCGACATCCGCTTTACCGGCCACGCCATCGAGGCGCGCCTGTACGCCGAAGACCCCTACGCCGGTTTTGCGCCGCAAACCGGGCAGGTGCTGTGGTGGAAGCCCGAGGTTTTGCCGGGCAGTGGCGTGCGCATCGACCACGGTCTGCAAGAAGGCGACACCGTGTCGCCCTATTACGACCCGATGGTGGCCAAAGTCATTGCCTATGGCCGCGACCGGGGCGACGCCATCCGCCGCCTGCGCGCCGCGCTTGTGCACACGCCGCTCTTGGGCCTGCGTAACAACAGCCGCTTTTTGGCCGACCTGCTGGCCCACCCCGACTTTGCCAACGCGCAGATGACCACCACGCGCATCGACGAATGGGCGGAGCAGGGCGCCGCGCTCTTGCAACTCGCCCAACCCAGCGACACCGCCTGGCTGGCAGCGGCGCTGGCGCTGCTGGCTGCGCAGGGCCACAGCTGGCGCAGCGACAGCGTGGCCGCGTTTGATATGGGCTTGCAGTGCGGCGAGCAGCTTCGCCGCCTGCGCCTGCACCCGGACCGCCATGGCGGCGTGGCCATGACGCTACTGGCCCATGCAGCGGAGGAGGTCGCCGCGCCCACGCAGGTCCAAGCCAGCGTGCTGAGTTTTGAGGGCGGGCAACTGCGCTTTGCGATCGACGGCGTGGTGCAAAGCGCCGTGGCGCTGATTGGGAGTGCGCAAGTGGGCACGCAAGTGCATTTGGCGCTGGGCGGCGACTGCTTTGTGATCCACGAGCCATCTGCCTTTCCGGCGTCGCACAGCGCCCAAGACCCCGGACGCGCCCGCGCCCCGGTGGCTGGCAAGGTCAGCCGCGTGCTGGTGGCCGCAGGCGACGCGGTGGTCTTGGGCCAGCAACTGCTGTGCGTCGAAGCCATGAAGATGGAAATGTGGCTCTGCGCCCAGGCGCCGGGCACGGTCAGCGCGCTGCATGTGCAACCGGGTGACCAAGTCGAATCAGGCGCGCTGCTGGCCGAAATAGAGGTGGCAGACGCCGCCCCCGCGCAATAAATCAACCCCATTCATAGAAAGCCCCAAGCCCATGGACAAAGCCATACTTACCTGTGCGCTCACCGGCGTGCTGACCGACCCCGCCCAGCACCCTGTGCCGGTTACGCCCGCCCAAATGGCCGCCGAAGCGCGCGACGCCTTTAACGCGGGCGCCAGCGTCATGCACGTGCACGTGCGCCAGCAAGGCGCTGGCATGGGCCACTTGCCGTCGTGGGACCCGGACGTGATGGAAGAAGTGGTGGGAGCGATCCGTGAAGCCTGCCCCGGCGTCATCATCAACCTGACCACCGGCGTGGTGGGCAAAGATATCAGCGGGCCGCTGGACTGCATCCGCCGCATCAAACCCGAAATCGCCGCCTGCAATGCCGGCAGCCTGAACTACCTCAAGATCAAAGACAACGGCCAATGGGCCTGGCCGCCCATGGTGTTTGATAACCCGGTGGCCAAGGTGCAGCAGTTTTTGGACGTGATGGCCGAATGCGGCACCCACCCCGAATTTGAGTGCTTTGACGTGGGCATCGTGCGCTCGGTCACCATGTACCTCAAGGCAGGTATGTTGAAGCCCGGCATGGGCCGTGCCGAATACAATCTGGTGATGGGTGTGGCCTCGGGCATGCCCTGCGACGCCGAGCTGCTGGCGCTGCTACCCCGCTATGTGGCGCCTGAGAGCATCTGGCAAAGCACCCTGATCGGCCGCGCCGAGATCTGGCCCGTCCACCAAAAGACGGCTGAAATGGGTGGCATGCTGCGCACCGGTCTGGAAGACACTTTCTATTTGCCCAACGGCGAACGCGCCAGCGGCAACGGCGCCCTTATCACCGAACTCGCACGCTGCGCTGGCCGCGCTGGCCGTGCCATTGCCAGCCCCGCCGAGGCCCGAGCCCTGCTCAAGCTGTGATAGACTATGCAGCTTCGCGGCTGTAGCTCAGTTGGATAGAGTACTTGGCTACGAACCAAGGGGTCGTGGGTTCAATTCCTGCCAGCCGCACCAAACGTAAAGCCCTAGAACAGTGATGTTCTAGGGCTTTTTCGTTTGTGCTTGCGCTTTTACGCCGGTAATCCCCGCAGACACAAAGATACCGCGAAGTAGAGTCTTCTAAAAAATCATTTCTGCATAAATTAGTCAAGATTTACCAACAGTCAAATTGTGGCCGAGCTCCAATGGCTTGAGCCCTTGCTGCCTGCGCCTATGATTTTCTGGGAGCGCGGTGACCGAGCCGAAAGGGTTCGACAAATTGGGCGCCAATTACATCTTGGAAGCGATGCGCGCAGATGTCGTATCCCGTGACATGGTTGCACGCTCTTTTTCAATTGCCACTTTTGCCAATGTCGCGAACAACAGGCGCTGGAGGGGCCTGCGTCCAATGGCGTACAGAAGCATGGATCAGTTGCAGCGCCTTGTCCAACTTACACATAGCCCGGATGCTTTAAAAATTTTTAACCCGTGAGATCTGTCATTTTCATGTGATAACATTTATCAAATTAGGTATGATATTTTTTTTTAAAGGTACTTACATGAAAGATAAATCGATACTGATCGCTGTGGCTCTGGCTTCCGTTTTGGCCTCGCAGCCGGGTATTGCACAGACAGCGCCTACGGCTGACACAGGTGGCACGGCTATTACTGCTGGCGCAGATGCTAGCAGCCTAGCGATCGGCGGTGTGGCCGCCCCTGTGGTAGCGTTTGCGGCGGCTGCTGCTTTAGTGATAGTGACGGGTAACAAAACGAATGCCACGGACACGACTGGCACTACAGGTACGACTGGCACTACGGGCACTACGGGCACTACAGGTACGACTGGCACTACAGGCACTACGGGTACTACAGGCACCACCGCGACCAGAGGTTGATAGTGCCTCTGGGTTTGAAGCCTTTGAGGGGAGCTTTATTTGCGGTTCGGATCACTAGGGCAGTTGTAAAAAAGCGCTTGAAGCAACGAAGCGCCTTTGTTGTTTCTGTGGCATTGCTGGCAGTAGCGGGCTGCGCCAGCGGTGGATCCCCCCTGCTGCAGACCGCTCACATGGTGGGTACGCGGGCGCTTTTGGGCCCTGCGCCAGACGGTTTACCCCCGCGCCCCGACCCGCGCTTTCGTTACCTGCGGGTGGAAATGAAAGACCGAACTCCCGCCATGTGGGTCTTGGGTTACTTGGACCAGCATCACATGGGCGCCATAGAGGTCTGGTACTCCGCCCAGGGCGAGATGCTCAAGCTGCAAAACGGGCGAATTGTGGCCACCCAGGGCTTGCCAGTCGATTGGGCGGCGGTGCGCTTTTCGGCATCGCCCCCTGCTTGGGCAGACCTGGGTACCGCGGTTGCCACCTTTGGCCGCGAGCGTGACGAGCTGCCCCGGTACCGCTACGGTCTGCGGGAGCATGTGGTGCTGACTGCGGTTGTTCCGCCTCCGGCGTCCTACTTGCCTGCTTCGGTGCACCCGGACATGGCCGCGCGTTACGCCTGGTTTGAGGAGACTGCCTTGCCGGCCAATGGCCTGGGTGGTGCCTCATTACCTGCTGCATCTGCCTTGTCCGCCAGTCGGTTTGCCTGGGGTTTGCACCTGGGGCAGCCCATGGTGGTGTATTCCGAGCAATGCCTGGCGCCTGGCGTGTGTTTGCGCATACAGCGCTGGCCGGTGCAGGACGGAGCCTCGTGAACCGTGCTTGCCGGGTGGCGCTGCGCGCTGGGTGGGTGTTGTGGACGCTGGCTGGTAGCGGCTGGGCGCTGGCGCAGGCACTACCGTCTCTGCCATCCGCTGCAACCCTGGTACCGGGCGAACGGCTAAGCGACTGGTTGCTGCGCAATACTGACGCCAACACCGATCTCACCGCATTGCATTGGCGCGTGCCTACCGAGCGTGCTGCCCAAGAGGCCTTGCGCGAAGCGCTGCTGCTGCAGCTGCAAGTACGTGCACCGCCGCAACTTCAGTCCTTGCTGCTCGCACCGGCTGCAGCGCCGCCCGACGCGAACCAGGGGCTGGCCGATTGGCTGCGCCAGTTGCCGTTCACCGGGCGCATGTTAGTGGCGCGCGCAGACCCCCGCTGGCTGCAGGCCGCACCCATTCAAGACCCGGTGCTGGCGCAGGGCCACACCTTGCTCTTGCTGCCCCGACCCGCCAACGTCGCCGTAATCGACGACATGGGTCGCCTTTGCCTGGTGGCGCATACGGCCATTGCCCTACCAACCGACTATTTGCGGGCCTGTGCACAGGGTCTTGCCTCAGCACCGCCCGACTGGGCTTGGCTGGTGCAGCCTGACGGACAGGTGCAGCGCGTGGGTTTGGCGCCCTGGAACCTGTCGGCTGCCAGCCAAACTGCGCTGGCGCCCGGAGCCTGGCTCTGGGCGCCCAGTGCTCAGTCCCAATTCAGTTCAGCGTTTTCGGACAACCTGGCGCGCTTTTTGAGCCTGCAGCTTCCCGCCGAAGCCCTGTTTCCGTCCCTGACCGCGCTTACGCCGCCGCTGCCAGCGCCGGTAAACACGGCGTCCCAAACCATTGCATTGACTGCCAGCGACTGGGGCAACCTGGGCCTGCTGCAAACGCCCAGTGCCCGCATGGCGAGCGCCGGTGCGCTGCGGGCTACCTTCAGCGGCGTCTATCCCTACACCCACGGCTCGGTGATGCTGCAGCCGCTGGACTGGTTGGAGGTCGGGTTTCGCTACTCTGATGTGGCCAACCGGCTTTACGGCCCCGATATCGCAGGCGACCAAAGCTATAAAGACAAATCGGTTGATGTCAAGCTTCGCCTGCGCGAAGAGAGTGCGATGGCCCCGCAGCTGGCGCTGGGTTTTCGCGACATTGGAGGCACGGGCTTGTTCTCTAGCGAGTACTTTGTGGCCAACAAGCGCTGGGGCAACTGGGACGCCAGCCTTGGCGTAGCTTGGGGTTACTTGGGCGCGCGTGGCTCTATTGCGGCGCCCTTGGCGTTTCTGGGCGACGCCTACAAAGGTAGGGAGCCGGCAGAGTCTTACTCATCCAGCCAAGAGAATGTAAAAAGCTTTTTCCACGGCGACGCAGCGCTGTTTGGGGGTGTGCAATGGCAAACCGATGATGCGCGCTGGGTGTTCAAGGCCGAGCTAGACGGCAACGGCTACCAGCGCCAACCCCAGGACAACAACCTGACGGTCAGCAGCCCGTTGAACGTGGGTGTGGTTTACCGCTACTCGCCCACCGTGGACCTGAGTGTGGGCTGGGAGCGCGGCAACACCGCCATGTTCGGACTGACCCTGCACACCGACTTTGCCACCATGCACACGCCCAAGCTGCTGGATCCGCGTTTGCCGTCGGTAAGCCCCTACGTGCTGCAAACTGTGCCGCCCGCGCAATGGAGCACTGTCGCCGACGAGGTGGCGCAGCACACCGGATGGAACGTGCTGGGGCTGCAGCAGCGCGACAGCACACTGACTCTGGTGGCCGAAAGTGACGGTAGTCTTTATGCGCAAGAACAAGTAGACCGCGCTATCACTGTGCTGCACCGCCAAGCGTCGGTAAGTGCCAAGCGCTTAGTGATACAGCTTCAGCAGGTGGGCCTGGGCTTGGCGCGCATAGACATTGATCGCTCCGATTGGGTGGCCCAGCGAACCCAGGCACAGCCGCCTTCCTTGCGGCTATCCGCCCAGCGCATTGGGCCCACCCAGGCGCAGCCAGCGCTGCATGGATCACCCGAACCAAGTGACTACCGCAAACCACAGGCCAGCGCACTGAGCCTGTCGTGGGGACCTAGCTACAACCAGATCATCGGTGGGCCAGATGGCTTTTTGCTCTATGAAGCCGGTGTGCATGGGGGGCTGGAGTGGCGGCTTGACCCGCGCACCTGGGTCAGCGCAGACACCAAGCTGCGCTTGCTGGACAACTACCAAAACTTCAAATACGACGGCCCGAGCAACCTACCGCGCGTGCGCACCGACCAGCGCCAGTACGTCACTACGGCACGCCTGACCCTGCCGCTGCTACAAGTGACGCACGTGCAAGAACTGGGGTCCAACCAGTACACCAGCGTCTATGCGGGCGCGCTCGAGCCCATGTATGCCGGTGTGGGCGCCGAGTGGTTGCACCGGCCCTGGCGCAGCCCGTTGGCCTTGGGCCTGGACGTCAATCGCGTGCGCCAGCGCGGTTTTCGGCAAGACTTCGAGCTGCGCGACTACACGGTCAACACCGGCCACGCAACCCTTTACTGGGATACGGGTTGGCAGGGCTTACAGGCCAATTTGATGGTGGGACAGTATTTGGCTGGAGACCGGGGCGCCACGCTCAATGTTAAGCGGGTGTTTGCCAACGGCGTGTCCATGGGCGCTTGGGCTACCAGGACTAATGTGGCGGCCCAGCAGTTTGGCGAGGGTAGTTTTGACAAAGGTATTTTTGTCAGTGTGCCTTTTAATCTGATGTTTCCCAAGACCTCGGCCGATGTAGCCCAGTTTGTCTGGAACCCGCTCACGCGCGACGGCGGCGCGCGCCTGAGCCGCAGCGTGGCTTTGTACGACCTGACCCAACTGCGCGATGCGCGGCCCTGGCAATTCACATCAAAGTCTGCGGCGCAAAGCCCGCAGCGACTGCAAACGGCAGAAAACCGAGCCTATGTGCTGCGGGATGATGGAGGTGGGTTCTTGGCCGATTCCGTGGATGCTGTAGGCGGCGTGGGAACAGGCGCGCTGCAATTACAGCCGCGCGCCTGGCTGATCGGCGGTGGCTTGGTGCTGGGTGCTGCTTTGCTGGATCGCCCCGTGAACCGGTGGGCCCAGGCGCACCAAGGAGCGCAGTGGGACAGACTGGCTTGGACCACCAATGCGATGCCCTATGCGCTGGCACTGGGCGTGGGTGCCTTGTGGGCCGGTATGGCTGGTGACGAGTCATCTGACACCGCACAAACCGCGCTCACTTCAGCCGCGATTACTTTGGGCGCTAATGCAATAACTAAATTCGCGGTGGGTCGCGCTCGACCGATTGATGAACACGGCGCTAGCCAGTTTGACGGATTTCAACCCGCTGCCGCGCAGTCCAGCTTTGCCTCCAACCATGTGGCGCTGGCGTTTGCCCTGGCAACGCCCATGGCACAGGCCTACAAGCAGCCCTGGCTTTACGCGGTGGCCGCCTCCAGTGCCATTGGCCGCTTGCAAAGCCGCGAGCACTGGGTATCTGACACCGTGGCCGGGGGGCTCCTGGGCTACGCGATAGGGAGCTTGACCTACCAGCACCAGCAGGCCAAAAGCCGCGCACCGCGCATTAGCCTTAGCGAAGGGGCCGTAACGGCGCAATGGGGCTTTTAGCGAGGTCAGGCTGGTTTAGCTTTTGGGCGCGTCGCGCTCAAATTCCGCCCGCTTCATCTCCAGATACTCCTGCCGCCCCATTTCGCGCAGTTGCTGCGGATAGCGTTCGGCTTCGTCGTACCAGCAGGGCGCCATTTGGGCAAAGCGCTGGGATGCTGCGTCGGTGCCTGCAAACTGCAGAGCGCAGCTCAGGCCCATGAAGTAGCGCATGGTGTTGCGCTCAATAATGCCGCGCACGCCGCCCACCCATGGGGCGTCTGCGGGGCGACTGGCTTCGATCTGTTCTTTGCTAAAACCCACTTTGCCCCGTCCCAGCGTTTGCAGGTACAGGCCCGTTGCCAGTTGTCCGGCCAAGCCGCTGCGGTAGCTGTAGTGCAGGTGTACAAATGATTTGTGTGGGCCCAGCGCAATAGCCTGCACCCGTAGCGTGCCGTCTTTGATGCCCATGGGGCCACTGCTCGAGCTCAGGTGCGTCTCCAGCACGGTGGCCTGCGTGGCCGATGTCACAAACTTGAAGTTCATAGGCGAGGTGCTGGCCAGCGCTTGGGGCCCTTTGGTGCCGATGCGCATTTGCAGCGACGGCACCTCGTCCTGGCGGCCCACGACGCAGCTTTTGGTGTTGCTCAGCAGCAGCAAAATTTCGCACCAACGCAGCGGGCTGCGATTGACCAGTTCCAGGCTGGCCAGGGGCACGTCCAACGTGGCATAGATGTCGCCACTTAGACGCTCGTATGCCTCGGTGGAATCTAGCACCAGTTCGCGCTGAAACGGGCTTTGCGCCAGGCGTGGCTGCAGGCTGCGGTACAGGCTTTGCATTTCGCCCAAGTCCGCGCCTTGGGCCTGTGCCGCCAGCACGGCACCCAGGTAGAACAAAAAAATCCGGGTCAAAGTTCGCATGGTCGTCTCGCCCTCTCCATAGCTATGCATGCGAAGTGCATGTATTTGCATCTTGCACTGCTTTGCTCCCCTAACTCCTTCTATTTTGGCCTGAATCTACCCGCTTATGCCTTGCGTCAAGGCTTTGATGGGGCAAAGCGCTGCCGTGCGTGTTCGTTTGAGGGGCGTTTCTGGTGGTAGGCTCAAAGCTGTCGTAAATACGCCACCGTTTTGCTTGGATAGAGACCCCGCAGTGCCCGAAAAAGTTGTCGTTAAAAACCTCTACAAAGTCTATGGCTCCGAGCCGAAGCGCGCCATGGACATGTTGCGTGCGGGCCAGACCAAAGACCAGATTTTTCAACACACCGGAATGGTCGTGGGCGTGACAGACGCGAGCTTTACGGTCAATGAGGGTGAGATTTTTGTGCTGATGGGCCTGTCGGGCTCGGGCAAGTCCACGCTGATTCGTCTGCTCAACCGCCTGGTCGAGCCTACGCATGGGCAAATATTGCTGGGTGGCCAAGACGTGGCCGCCATGGGCAAAAAGGCGCTGATCGCACTGCGGCGCAAAGACCTGGCCATGGTGTTTCAGTCGTTTGCGCTCTTGCCCCACCTGTCGGTCCTGCAAAACACCGCCTTTGGACTGGAAGTGGCCGGCGTGGACCGCAAGGCGCGTGAACGCCGCGCCATGGAAGTGCTTGACCAAGTGGGCCTGCGCACCTTTGCGCACCAGATGCCCGCAGCCTTATCGGGCGGCATGCAGCAGCGCGTGGGCCTGGCGCGCGCGCTGGCGGTAGACCCGTCACTCATGCTGATGGACGAGGCTTTTTCGGCTCTAGACCCGCTCAAGCGTACCGAAATGCAAAATTTGCTGCTGCAGCTGCAAAAAGAGCAGCAGCGCACCATCGTGTTTGTGTCGCATGACCTGGATGAGGCCTTTCATATTGGCAACCGCATCGCCATCATGGAAGGCGGGCGCATTGTGCAAGTGGGCACGCCCGCTGAGATTTTGCGCAATCCCAGCGACGCCTATGTGCGCGCCTTCTTTCAAGGCGTGGACGTCAAAAAATACCTGCTGGCCCAAGACGTGGCGCGCATGGACGAATCCCTGCTGATCCACCCAAGTGCAGATGCACGCGCCGACATGGCCCAAGCCGCAGAGCAGCTGCGCCACAGCGGCCGCAACTGCGCTTTTGTGCTGGGGCCAGACGGCCGCCTACTGGGCGGCGTGACGCTGGACGCCCTGCTGCGCGGCCTGGCCTCTGGCGCCAGCAGCCTGGACGGCTTGTACTCGGATGACATGGCCCCGGTGCCTGGCTCTTTGAGTCTGCGCGCCCTCATGGGCCGTGTTGTGCGCCAGCCCCTGCCGCTGCCGGTGGTGGACGCGCAGCAGCGCTACCTGGGTGCGGTGACACAAGCGGTGCTGCTGCAAAAGATGGTGGACATGGACACAAATGCGCAAGCAGGGGAGGCTGGCAATGAGTGAATTTCTGCCTTTGGGCGAATGGGTGGACTGGGGCGTCAAATTTGTCATCGACAACGATGGCGGCACGCTCGAGCGCCTGGGCTCAGGCATTGGCAGCTTTACCGAAAGCATAGAACTGGGCCTGCAGGCGCTGCCGGTGGGCGTAGTGGCTGGCGTGCTGGTGCTGACCGCCTGGTGGCGCGTGGGCTGGGCGTTTGCGCTGTTTTGCCTGGCCTGCTGCTTCGTCATTTATGACACCGGCTTTTGGCCCCAGACCATGGTCACCTTGGCGCTGGTGTTTGCCGCCACCTTTATCAGCCTGCTGCTGGGCCTGCCGCTCGGTATTGGAGTGGCTGCGAGCCGTCGCATGGCGGCGGTGGTGCGCCCCACGCTGGACTTTATGCAAACCATGCCCGCCTTTGTCTACCTGATACCGGCGGCCATGCTGTTTGGCCTGGGCCGCGTGCCTGGCGTGCTGGCCACGGTGATATTTGCCATGCCGCCGGTGGTGCGCCTAACTAGCTTGGGCATCCGCCAGGTCAACAAAGAGCAGGTCGAGGCCGGCATCACCTTTGGCTGCACGCCGCTGCAGGTGCTGTTCAAGGTGCAGATTCCGGGCGCCATGCCGTCCATCATGGCGGGCATCAACCAGACCATCATGATGGCCTTGTCCATGGTCATCATTGCGTCCATGGTGGGGGCAGGGGGCTTGGGCAACGACGTGCTGGCCAGTATCCAGCGCCTCGATATTGGCCTGGGCTTTGAGTCGGGCCTGGCCGTAGTGCTGCTGGCCATCATGCTCGACCGCATTACCGAGACCTTTGGCAGCGCCCAGCCCCGGCGCAGCTGGCGCGCCAAACTGGGCCTGGGTGAGCGCGCAAAAGGCGCGGAACTGCCATGAGCGCGGCCCCTGGCACCGGCATGGGCAGCACTGCGGTGCACCGTTTTGTGTTTTTGACCCTGCCCAATTACTCGCTGATTGCGCTGTCCAGCGCAGTCGAGGCCCTGCGCATGGCCAACCGCGTGGCTAAAAAAGAGGTCTACCAGTGGACGCTGGCCAGCATGGACGGCGCGCCCGTGGCTGCCAGCAACGGCTTGTCCATGGCGCCCACCGTGGCGCTGGACGAAGCCGGTACTGCGCAGATCGTGTTCGTATGCGGCGGCGTGGACATTGAGGCCGCCTGCACCAGCGACGTCATGGCCGCGCTGCGGCGCCTGGCCCAACGGCAAATGGCGCTGGGGTCTTTGTGCACTGGCGGCTACGTGCTGGCCAAGGCGGGGCTGCTGGACAAATACAAGGCGGTGGTGCACTGGGAAAACATGTCGGCGCTAGAAGAACAGTTTCCCAAGGTAATTTTTTCGCGCCAGCTTTTTGCCATTGACCGCGACCGCTACACCTGCTCGGGCGGCGTGGCGCCGCTCGATTTGATGCTCAACATCATCCAGGGCCACTTGGGGCGCGACGTGGCGCCCATGATCTCGGAGCAGTTCATTTTGGACCGCATCCGCAACGACCAGGACCGCCAGCACGTGCCGTTGATGGCACGCGTGGGTCTGTTCCACGAAAACCTGATCGAGGCCGCCGCGCTGATGGAGGCCAATCTGGAAGAGCCCCTGTCATTGGACGAGATTGCCGCGCTGGTGGGCGTGTCACGCCGCCAGATAGAGCGCCTGTTCAAGCGCTACGTGGGCGAGGTGCCCACCAAATACTACCTGGATATGCGCCTGCGCCGTGCCCGCAGCCTGCTACTGCAAACCGCCATGTCGGTGATGGAAGTGGCCGTGGCCTGCGGCTTTCAGTCGCCGCCCCACTTTTCCAAGTGCTACCGCGACCTCTTTGGCCACACGCCCAGCGCCGAGCGGCGCAACAGCCGCTTGGCTTTGCTGGCGCCCGCGTCACCCCAGCACAAGCCCGCTTAAACCGCGCTTTCGTGTACACTAAAAATATCTAGTGCACACGAAAACCGCGCCATGCTCCGCAATATCACCCTCACCGCCGAAGACGCCCTGATTGACCGCGCCCGGGCAATCGCCGCCGACAAAAAAACCACGCTCAACGTCGAATTCCGCCAATGGCTGGCCGCCTACGTGGCGGGCACCGACAGCGCAGCGGTGGACAAGTTTCGGGGCGTGATGGCGCAACTCGGCGGCGCCGACCCCGGCCGCGCCTTTAGCCGCGACGAAATGAACGCGCGCTGACATGGCGGCCGACAACCCGCAGTGCAGCTACAACCCGCCCGATGGCGGCCTGTTCTTTCTGGACACCAATATCTTTGTCTACGCCTTGCTGGCCAGCGAGCCGCTCAAAAAGCAGCGCGCGCTCGATTTGATTGAGCTGGCCCTTAACAGCCGCCGGGGCTGCGTGAGCTACCAGGTGCTGCAAGAATTTGCCAACGTAGCCACGCGCAAGTTTGCGAAGCGCCTCAGCGCCCTTGAGTGCCAGCAGTTTGTAGACGCCGCCATGCAGCCGCTCAACCGCGTGGG
This sequence comes from Comamonas sp. lk, assembly GCA_945898115.1. Taxonomy (GTDB): domain Bacteria; phylum Pseudomonadota; class Gammaproteobacteria; order Burkholderiales; family Burkholderiaceae_C; genus Allorhodoferax. Next base: position 1,268 of record CAMDHS010000036.1, on the reverse strand, counting down.
CTCCAGCCCCGAGTTGCTGGCTGCGGCCCTGGTGCTGCAAGAAGAATCGCGCTACAGCTTTTACGACAGCCTGATGCTCGCTGCCGCCCTGCAGGCAGGCGCCACCACGGTCTACACCGAAGGCCTGCAACACCACCAGTTGCTGCGGGGCAGCCTGCGCATCGTCAACCCGTTTTTGGACACGGTACACGTGCCTTAACTTTTCTGAGGGTGCGTGGCACGGCAGTCAGGAAAATTTGTGCACTTTCCCCCCTATCCCCCCGGCCCCCTTTCCACCCCAGCGGGGTAGAAAGGGGGAGCGAACAGCCACATTTGGTTGTCTCGCTTCGGCTAGGGCACCACTGGCGACTGCTGTAGGAATTCGGTTAATGGCCTATATCTCGTGCACGGAGTGGGTGCTCCGCCTGTAGAAGGCTAGCCGACGCGACGAAACCAAATGTGGCTGTTGGCCCCCCTCTCTCGCCCGCTGGGCGAGAGAGGGGTTGGGGGAGAGAGTGGGCAAAAAGCGCAGCAACGCAAATGCAACTTTTCCCCCGCGAGGATTTGACGTAAAGCCAAGCGCGCAACGAATCGCGCGCCGACGCCGTCTTAGCGAAACACCACAGTACGGCTGCCGTTCAAGAACACCCGCCGATCAATATGAAAGCGCAAAGCGGTTGCCAGCGCCCGGCATTCGGAGTCGCGCCCGGCGGCGGCCAGCTTCTCAGGGGTGTAGGTGTGGTCCACGCGCTCGACAAACTGCTCAATGATCGGGCCTTCGTCCAGGTCGGCGGTCACATAGTGCGCCGTGGCGCCTGTGAGCTTGACGCCACGCGTGTGCGCCCTTGAGTGCCAGCAGTTTGTGGACGCAGCCATTCAGCCGCTCAACCGTGTTGGCTCTAGCCCGGAGTTGTTGGTTACGGCCTTGGTTTTGCAAGAAGAATCGCGCTACAGCTTTTACGACAGCCTGATGCTCGCTGCCGCCCTGCAGGCAGGCGCCACCACGGTCTACACCGAAGACCTGCAACACCACCAGTTGCTGCGCGGCAGTCTGCGCATCGTCAACCCGTTTTTGGACACGGTACACGTGCCTTAACTTTTCTGAGGGTGCGTGGCACGGCAGTCAGGAGAATTTCTGCACTTTCCCCCCTATCCCCCCGGCCCCCTTTCCACCCCAGCGGGGTAGAAAGGGGGAGCGAACAGCCACATTTGGTTGTCTCGCTTCGGCTAGGGCACCACTGGCCGCTTCTGTGGGAATTCGGCTAATGGCCTATATCTCGTGCAAGGAG
>CAMDHS010000035.1 GCA_945898115.1 Comamonas sp. lk | reverse complement strand
GTGCTGGACGACCGGGGTGCGGTGGTGCAGCTGTTGCCGGTGCCCCAGCGCATCGTCAGCCTTTTGCCATCGCTGACCGAGTCGGTCTGCGCCCTGGGCCAGTGCGCCAAATTGGTGGGCGTGGACCGCTATTCCAATTACCCGGCCAGCGTGCGCGCACTGGCGCCGGTGGGCGGCGGGCTGGACCCGAATATTGAAGCCATCGTGGCGCTCAAGCCCGACTTGGTGTTGGTAGCCACCTCGGCCCCCGGCACCGAACGCTTGCGCGCCCTGGGCCTGCGCGTGGTGGCGCTGGAGCCCAAAGACTACGCCAACGCGGTGCGCGTGCTGGGCACGCTAGGCCAAATACTGGGCGTGGACACGGCCAAGGCTGTGGTGCAAACCATGGAAGCCGACATGCGCGCTGCCGTAGCGCAAGTGCCGGCCAGCGCGCGCGGCAAGCGGGTGTACTTTGAAGTGAGCCCCGGCCCGTATGCGGCCAGCGCGTCGTCCTTTTTGGGCCAGACGCTGGAGCGCCTGGGCCTGCAAAACATCGTATCCGGCAGCCTGGGGCCTTTTCCCAAGGTCAACCCCGAGTTTGTGGTTCGGGCGCAGCCTGACGTGATTTTGATCGGTGACAGCAACGCTGACGCCATGCCAAGCCGCCCCGGTTGGGCAAGTCTGAGCGCCCTGCAAGCGCGCCGCGTTTGCGCTTTTAACAAAGAAGACGCCGATGTGTTGGTGCGCGCCGGTCCGCGTATGGCCCAAGGGGCGATGCTGGTGGCGCGCTGCTTGCAAACCGTCTACGGCGCGGCCCCCGCATCGGTCAGCTCCAAGGCGGGCGCGCCATGAAGCAGTGGGTGCGCCAACGCCCCATGGCGCTTGCGGCCGGTCTGGCCCTGTTGTCGCTGCTATTGCTTGCGCTTGGCGCCTGCGTGGGTAGCACCGGCTTGCAAAGCGTGCGCGAGGTCTGGAGCGACGCCGTGTCGCGGCAAATCGTGTGGGACATTCGGCTGCCGCGCAGCGCTGGGGCCTGGGCTGCGGGCGCCTTGCTCGGCTTGGCCGGGGCGGTGGCGCAAGGCCTGTTTCGCAATCCGCTGGCCGATCCGTATTTGCTGGGCAGCGCCGCTGGCGCCTCGTTGGGCGTGTGCGTGGCCTTGGCGCTTTTGGGCGCGTCGCCGGTGGCTGCACCCTGGCTCCTGCAAATCGGCACCACGGGCGCGGCTTTTGTGGGTGCCACGGCGGCGGTGCTTTTGACGCTGGCGCTGGCGCGCGGCGTGCAGCAGACGCTGCGCCTGCTGCTGGCCGGGGTGGTGGTGGGCGTGGTGCTGGGGGCGGCCAGTTCTTTGGTTTTGCTGGTGCAGCCGCAGCTCATGCAGGCCATGCAGGGTTTTATGTTGGGCAGCACCGCGCTGGTGGGCTGGGGCGCTTGTGTGCTGATGCTGGGCGGTTGGTGCCTGTGCATGGCGCTGGCCTGGGGCCTGAGCCCGGTGCTTGACGGCCTGTCGCTGGGCGAGAGCACCGCTGCCAGCCTGGGCCTGCCGGTGGTGCCCATGCGCATGGCGCTGGTGCTGGTGCTGGCGCTGGCCACCGGCACCGCCGTGGCGCACACCGGGCTGATTGCTTTTGTGGGCCTGGCTGCGCCGCACCTGGTGCGGGCCATGGTGCGCGCGGGCCATGCGCGCCTGGTGCTTTTGTCGAGTTTGATGGGCGGCGCTTTGCTGCTGGGCGCGGACTTGTTGGCGCGCAGCCTGCTGGCGCCGCAAGAGTTGCCCGTAGGCGTGCTGACCGCCGTGCTGGGCGGCGGCTACTTGCTGTGGCTGATGCACCGGCAAAACCCGGTGGCCGTGGGATCCAAACCATGACGGCAGCCCTGAAACCGGCGGCGCCAGCCGCGCTGAGCGCCCAGGGCATTGGTGCCCGCTTGGGCAACACACAAGTGCTGCAAGGCCTGGATTTGCAGATCGAGGCCGCGCGCTGGACCAGCATCGTCGGGCCCAACGGCGCGGGCAAGTCCACCTTGCTCAAGGTGCTGGCCGGGCTGATTACGCACACGGGCGTAGTGCACTTGCAGGGCCAGCCGCTGGCGGCGTGGCCGGCGCGCCAGCGCGCCCAAAAGCTCGCCTGGCTGGGCCAAAGCGAAGGCGCAGGCGACGATTTGACGGTGTGGGACGTGGCGCTCTTGGGCCGCCTGCCGCACCAGGCCTGGCTGAGCAAACCCAGGCCCGAAGACTACGCGGCGGTCGAACACGCCCTGCGCCAGACGCAGGCCTGGGACTGGCGCGAGCGCACCCTGGGTCAGCTCTCGGGCGGCGAACGCCAGCGCGTGCTGCTGGCGCGCGCCCTGAGCGTGCAGGCGCCCGTGCTGCTGATGGACGAGCCCCTGGTCAACCTGGACCCGCCGCACCAGGCTGACTGGTTGCACATCGTGCGCAGGCTGGTGGCCCGTGGCACCACGGTGGTCAGCGTGCTGCATGAGATTTCCATGGCCTTGCACGCCGACACCGTGGTGGTGATGGCGCAGGGCCGCATCTGCCACCAGGGCCCCTGCACAGACTCGGCCAGCCACCGCGCGCTTGAGGCAGTGTTTGACGCTCGCATCGCCATCCATGCGGTGCAGGGCCAGTGGGTGGCGCTGCCACGCGCCAGCAACGCATGACTGCCAAGTGCGTCATGGTGCTGGGCACCACCAGTGGCGCAGGCAAAAGCTGGCTGACCACTGCGCTGTGCCGCTACTACGCGCGCCAGGGCTTGAAGGTGGCGCCCTTCAAAGCGCAAAACATGAGCAACAACGCCCGCGTGGTGGCGGCGTGGCCCAGCGCGGCTCCGGACGCAGCGCCCGGCGAGCTAGACGCCGAAATCGGCAGCGCCCAGTACTTTCAGGCCCTGGCCGCGCGCGCCGAGCCCGACGTGCGCATGAACCCGCTGCTGCTCAAGCCCGAGCGCGACACGCACAGCCAGGTGGTTTTGCTGGGGCGCGTCAGCACCGCCTTGTCCGATCTGCCCTGGCGCGAGCGCAGCAGCCACGTCTGGCCGGCCATTACGCAGTCGCTGGACGCGCTGCGCGCGGAAAACGACGTGGTGGTGATTGAAGGCGCAGGCTCGCCCGCCGAGATCAACCTATCTAGCAGCGACATCGTCAACATGCGCGTGGCCTTGCATGCGCAGGCCGCCTGCCTGTTAATCACCGACATTGACCGGGGTGGTGCCTTTGCCCATTTGTATGGCACCTGGGCGCTGCTGCCGCAGGCCGAGCGCGCGCTGATTAAAGGCTTTGTGCTCAACAAGTTTCGGGGCGACGCCGCGCTGTTGGCGCCGGGCCCGCAAATGCTGCAAGACCTGACCGGCATCCCCACCGTGGCCACGCTGCCCATGTGGTGGCAGCACGGTCTGCCCGAAGAAGACGGCCTGTTTGACGACCGCAGCCTGGCGCAAGGCGCCGTGCGCACCACGGTGGCGGTGGTGGCCTATCCGCGCATCAGCAATCTGGACGAGTTCCAACCGCTCAAAAACATTCCGGGCCTGCGCCTGCAGTGGGTGCGCAGCCCGTCTGAGCTGGCCGGTTTGGCCGCCAGTGATTGGATCATCCTGCCCGGCTCCAAAAACACCAGCGGCGACCTGGCCTGGCTGCGCAGCCAGGGGCTAGACCAGGCGGTGGCTGGGCATGCGGCGCGCGGGGGCGCGGTGCTGGGCATTTGCGGCGGCCTGCAAATGCTGGGCGAGGCGCTGATTGACCCGCACGGTATTGACGGCAACGCGCCGGGGTTGGGGCTGCTGCCACTGGTGACGGTGTTTGAAACCGAGAAAACCGTGCGCCGCGCGGCCAGCCGTTTTCAGACCGCGCTACCTGCGGCGACTTCGCTCTGGCAGGCGCTTGATGGCGTGGCGGTCACCGGCTACGAAATCCACCACGGCCAAACCCAGGCGCACAGCGCCACGCTGTCGCAAGGCCACCAGGCCCATGCGGTGCTGGGTGCTGGCCTGGGCTGGCAAAACGCGCAGGGCAAGGTGATGGGCATTTACCTGCACGGCCTGTTTGAAGACGGCGCCGCTTTGCAAGCCCTGTTTGGCGACCACATGGCGGGTCCGGTGCCGACGCTGGACTCGGTGTTTGAGGGTCTGGCCGATTTTGTGGGCGTGCATTTTTCGCCTGGGGTGCTTGACGGCTTGCTCGTCTAAGCCACAGTTCTGTCCTAGCTACGGGTGCTAGCCTTTTGTACGCCGAGGGCAACGGGGTAGATGGTTCCGCGAATGTCCCCCGAACCGGGCTGCGCCCGGTTCTCCTCCTTAATTTCGCTGCACCATCCACCCCGTTACCCTCGGCAGCCTGCGCTGTGGGCATGCAAGACCTGAACCCCTTTTATTTCTGCCAACAACGCTTGCAGACGCAGGACGGCATGGCGCTTGGCGCAGTGAGGTAAAGGAGGAGGCCGCAGGCCGGGGGACACGAACGGAGCTGAGTGCCATGGCGCCCTGCGGCCCACGTGCCTTAAAAACAAACAAACCCAAGCTCAGCCCTTGAACCCACAAACCCCCGCCACCGCACAGTTCCCGCAGTCTGGCGTACGGGCTTTGCACACATAGCGGCCGTGCAAGATGAGCCAGTGGTGGGCGTCCACCAGGTATTTTTTGGGGATGCGCTTGAGCAGTTTGAGTTCGACGGCCAGCGGCGTTTTACCGGGCGCCAGGCCCGTGCGGTTGCCCAGGCGAAACAAGTGCGTGTCTACCGCCATGGTCGGTTCGCCAAAGGCCACGTTGAGCACCACGTTGGCGGTCTTGCGGCCTACGCCGGGCAGGGCTTCGAGCGCTTCGCGGGTGTGCGGCACCACGCCGCCATGCTGCGCCACCAAAATTTCACAGGTTTGCAGCAAATGCCGCGCCTTGCTGCGAAACAGGCCGATGGTTTTGATCTGCGCCTCTAGGCCGGCAAGCCCGAGCGTGATGATTTTTTGCGGTGTGTTAGCCACGGCAAAAAGGCCGCGTGTGGCCCTGTTCACGCCCACGTCGGTGGCCTGGGCAGACAGCAGCACGGCGGCCAGCAGCTCAAACACGCTGGCGTAGTGCAGCTCGGTTTGCGGATGCGGGTTGGCCGCCTGCAGGGTGGCAAAAAAGGTCTCGATCTGGGTGGCGTTCATAGCGTGGGCGGTTTGGCGGGCGGTTTGAAAAGTAGACAATAGCGGCAAAACCACACGGACAAGATACACCATGCCCTTGCAATTCGCCGACCGCCTGCAAAACATCGAAACCTCTGCTATCCGCGAGCTGTTCAAGCTGCTGGGCAAACCCGGCATCATCAGCTTTGCCGGGGGCTTTCCGGACCCCGCGCTGTTTGATGTTGAGGGCCTCAAAATGTCGTCTGAGGCGGTGCTCTCCAACAACCCTGGCCCGGTGCTGCAATACGGCGCCACCGAAGGCTGGGGCCCGCTGCGCGAGCAGATCAGCCACTTTATGGCGGGCAAGGGCGCCACCGTGGCGCCCGACGGCCTGATCGTCACCACCGGCAGCCAGCAGGCGCTGGACCTGATCGGCAAGACCATGATCTCGCCCGGCGACAAGGTGATTGTCGAAGCGCCCACGTTTTTGGCCACCATCCAGTGCTTTCGCCTGTACGGCGCGCACCTGATTGGCGCGCCGATTGACGCCCACGGCGTGGACGTGGATCGGCTTGAGCAGCTGATTGCCGAGCACCAGCCAAAGCTGGTGTACCTGATTCCCACCTTTGGCAACCCCAGCGGCGCCACCCTGAGCCTGGAGCGCCGCCTGCGCGTGCTGGAAATCGCCGCGCGTACCCAAACGTTGATCGTGGAAGACGACCCCTACGGCGAGCTCTACTTTGACCAGGCGCCGCCACCGAGCCTGCTGGCGCTGAGCGACCAGGTGCCGGGCAGCCGCGAGTATTTGGTGCACTGCGGCAGCCTGAGCAAGATTTTGAGCCCCGGCCTGCGCGTGGGCTGGATGATTGCGCCGCCCGAGTTGCTGGCGCGCGCCACCATGTGCAAGCAGTTCAGCGACGCCCACACCAGCAACCTGACGCAGGCCATTGGCGCGCACTACCTCACGCTGGGGCGCCTGGACGCGGCGCTGGGCGTGGTGCGCAGCACCTATGCCGAGCGCGCCCGCGTAATGGCCGCCAGCCTGCAGCGCACGCTGGGCGACGCTATTGCCTTTGACGCGCCGCAGGGCGGCATGTTCTTTTGGGCGCGCCTGACTGGCGCCAAGGGCGGCCCGGCCAATGCGGCCGAATTTGCCAAGCGCGCCATTGAGCAATTGGTGGCCTTTGTGCCCGGCGCGCCGTTTTACCCGCACGACCCGGATCCGGCCACTCTGCGCCTGAGTTTTGCCACTGCCGACGTGGCCAAGATTGAAGAAGGTGTGGCCCGCCTGGGCGCCGCGCTGTGACGGGCGCGCCAAGCACCCCCTTGGGCGGGCGGGTGCTGTCCCACGTGGAGCTGGGCGCGGTCTTGTGTTTTGTGGCCGGGGCGATCAATGCCGGGGGCTTTTTGGCGGTGGGCATGTACACCTCGCACATGAGCGGCGTGGTCTCGTCCATGGCTGATAACGCGGTGCTGGGCCAAGGGCTGGCGGTGTGGATTGGCCTGTGGAGCCTGCTGGCCTTTGTGGGTGGCGCCATGACCACGGCGCTGATGGTGCGTTGGGCGCTGCGGCGCAATCTGCGCAGCGCCTACAGCCGTCCGCTCTTGGTCGAAGCCGTGTTGTTGCTGGTGTTTGGCCTGTTTGGCGCTGCCATTGACGAGCGCAGCTTGGCGCTGGTGCCTTATACGGTGGTGTTGCTGTGCTTCATCATGGGGCTGCAAAACGCGCTGATTACCAAGCGCTCTAATGCCGAGATCCGCACCACGCACATCACCGGTCTGGTCACCGATTTGGGCATTGAGTTGGGTAATTTGGTCTACATCAACCGCAGTTTTCCTGAAGCCATGAAGGTGCGCGCTAACCGCAGCAAGATCGGCAACCACCTCAAGCTCTTGGGCAGCTTTGTGCTGGGGGCGCTCAGTGGGGCCTGGGGTTTCAAGACCGTGGGCTATATCGCCACCGTGCCACTGGCCTTGGTGCTGGTGGCGCTGGTAGTGCGGCCGGTGTTGTTTGACTTTCACGCCTGGCGCCTGCGCCTGATGGCGCGCCTGTGATGGGCCTGTAATGGCGCCAGACCGCCGCCAGTTGCTGCGCTGGGCCACGGCTGCCAGCAGCGCCATTTGGCTGCCGCGCAGCGCCTGGAGCCAGACTCGGGCCCTGGACGACCCCTTTTATTGCGGCGTGGCCAGCGGATCACCGACCGCATACGGCGTGGTCTTGTGGACCCGCCTCGACCCCAAAGCGCTGCGCCCCGCTGCCGACGGCACGGCCGCCGTGCGCTGGGAACTGGCGCACGACGCGCAGTTCGCCCGCGTGGTGCAGCGAGGCCAAAGCCTGGCCAGCGCGGCCCTGGGCTGGTCGGTGCACGTGGATGTTGCCGGGCTAGAAAGTGCGCGCGGCTATTACTACCGATTTTTGCTGGGCGACGCGGTTAGCGCCACCGGCCAGACCCGCACCTTGCCCGCGCCCGGCAGCGCGGTGGCACAGCTGCGGCTGGCCTATGCCTCGTGCCAAAAGTGGGAGGACGGCTATTTCAGCGCCTGGCGCCACATGCGTGCTGACGCGCCTGACCTGGTGCTTTTTTTGGGCGACTACCTCTACGAATACCCCGGCACCAGCAGCAAATTGCGCAAGCCCGGCGGCGGCTGGGTGCTGACGCTCGACGACTACCGCGCCCGCTACGCGCTCTACAAAAGCGACCCCGACCTGCAAGCCATGCACGCCGCCTGCCCCTGGCTCATGACCTGGGACGACCACGAGGTGCAAAACGACTACGCCGGCCTGCAAGCGGGCGACGGCCTGGTCAGCGCGCCCGACTTTGCCGCGCGCCGCGCTGCGGCCTACCAGGCGTATTACGAGAACATGCCGCTGCGCGCCAGTGTGCTCACCCAAGCCCTGGGCGGCCTGGCCACGGGTGCGGAGCTGCGGCTCTATGGCCAGCTGGCCTATGGCAATTTGGCCCAGCTCTATTTGCTTGACGCCCGCCAGTACAAAGACCCGCAGGCCTGCAACCCCGAGGGGAAAACCGGCTCATCCATCGTGCGCCCCGAAACCTGCGCCGCATGGAAGGACCCCGCGCGCAGCCTGCTGGGCGGCGCGCAAGAAAAATGGCTCGCGGGCGCACTGGCGTGGGCGGCATCAAGCGGCGCCCGCTGGAACGTGCTGGGCCAGCAAAGCCTGCTGGGCCCGCGCGACTTTGTGCTGGGGCCCGCACAAAAGCTGTGGAACGACGGCTGGGACGGCTACAGCGCCGCCCGCACCCGCCTGACCACTGCGCTGCAGCAGCCCGGCGTGGCCAACCCGGTGGTGCTGGGCGGCGACGTGCATGAAAACTGGGTCGGCCACGTGCTGGCCGATTACACCCGCCCAAGCAGCAAAAAAGTAGGCGTGGAGTTTTGCGGCACCAGCATCACGTCCAAAGCAGGCAAGGCCGATTCGAGTGCCGCGCTGCTGCAAGAAAACCCGCACTTTGTGTTTGCCAACGGGCAGTACCGGGGCTATGGCCTGGCCGATTTCACGCCCGGCCAGTTGAATGTCCGCTTGCGGGTGCTTGACGATGTGTTGCGGCAGGACAGTACGGTGCGCACGCTGGCGGCGTTTGCCGTGGAGGCAGGGCGGGCTGAAGTGTTGCCGCTTTAGCTTTTACCAAGCTGCGTCGGGCCTTGTTTCATGCCAGCTTTTCCATTCCCCCCTATCCCCCAGCCCCCTTTCCACCCCAGCGGGGTGAAAAGGGGGAGTGAACCGCCACATTTTGTTTTTTTTATTCGGCTAGCCTTCTGCTGGCGATACACCTTCGAGGCTGGCCGCTACATGTAGGCGGTGCGCCGTCGCCGCGACGGCCTTAGGGGTTCGGGCCTTGCAGTCTCAGTGAAGATTCGCGGCGAGGCGCCGCTCTTACTAACGACCGCTGCCTATGGCCAGCGGGCAGTTCCCGGTGGTGCCGTAGCCGACGCGACAAAACAAAATGTGGCTGTTGGCCCCCCTCTCTCGCCCGCTGGGCGCGAGAGGGGTTGGGGGAGAGAGTGGGCAGAACGCCCAGACTGTGGTGTAAAGCCACCGCCAAATGGCCAGTCTTGCACAACCCCAGTCGGTGGCAACGGTTAGCATCGCCGCCTGCAGCGCCGGTTTGCCCATAGGGCAGCCATCGCACGCCATGATCGAACCGCACATTTTTTTGAATAAGGCCCTATGTCCCTTACCGCCGCAAACCTGTCTTTCCCTCCCGCCATGGCGCCGGTTGCCTGTGTGGACATTGGCGGCACCAAGGTGGCTGTGAGCGTGGCCGATGGTCAGGGTGTGCGCGGCAAGCTGGCCGAGCCCACTGCCACCGTGGGCGACCGGGGCGCGCTAGCCGACCAAATCATTCGCATGGTGGCGCAGAGCTGTGCCAGTGCCGGTGTGGCCGTGGCCGACTTGTCGGCGGTGGGCGTGGTGTCTTGCGGGCCGTTTGTCATGGCCGACGGGCTGATTGAGCTGGCCGCACCCAATATCTGTGGCGGCATTGCGGGTAAGGCGCGCGGCCTGCCCAACGACTGGCCCACGGCCTATCTGGAGGCGCCGCTGCGCGCTGCGTTTGCCAATGTGCGGGTAGAAAACGACGGTGTGGGGGCGCTGGAGGCCGAACGCCGCTGGGGTGCGCTGCAGGGCATGGACCACTGCGCCTATGTGACCTGGAGCACCGGCATTGGCATGGGCGTGTGCGTAGACGGCCATGTTTTGCGCGGCAAAAACGGCAATGCCGGCCACGCCGGACACAGCTTTGTGAGCGACAACTTTGATGCCCTGTGCGGCTGCGGCAACGTGGGCGATGTGGAAGGCCTGATTGCGGGCAACGCGATTGCGCGGCGTTTTGCGTCCCAGGGCTACGCTGACGCGGCTGCGCTGCTGGCCGCAGCCCGCGCGGGGCAGGCGGACGCGCTGGCGCTCGTGGACGGGTTGTGCCTTGTGATGGGCCGGGTGATTTACAACATGGTGGTTACGCTCGATTTGCAGCGCGTGAGCATGGGCGGCAGCGTGTTCTGGCACCACCGCGATTTCTTGCTGCCCAAGGTGGCGGCCCACGTGCAAGGCAAGCTGAGCGCGCTGACCAAGGGCGTGGACATCGTGCCCGCCGGCCTGGGCAACTTGGTGGGCGACTATGCGGCGCTGGCCCTGGTGATGGACTGAAGCGCGCCCCTGAACCAGCGCCGCACCGCAAAGCCGTCCATGGGCACGCCTTGCACCGGGGGCAGGCCCAGGTCTAGCACCACGCCGTCTACGCGTTTTGATTCGAGCAGCGCCTGCGCCTGCGCGCCGTCGCCGGCGTGCATGAGTTGCGCGCACAAGCCGTCGCGCAGCAGTTCGTCGTCTTCTACCAAAAGCAAATGGGCCATGCCTTAGTGTGCCTCCATTCCAGCCGGTGCATCGTCCAGCGCCTGTGCGCGGGCGCGGGCCACCGCCTGGCCAATGGCTGGGCCGCGCAGCCCGGCGCCTATCGCTGCTGCTGCCACCGTTTCGGTATCCACCGCTTGCGCCAGCGCCAGCGCATGCAACAGGCGCGCGCCTTGGGGGTAGGGCGCACTCTCAAACCCCAGTCGTCCGCGTGCGTCGCATTCGCAGGCTTGCACCACTTGCGCAAAGCGCGCTGGTTTGCGAAAGGCGTCGCAGCGCTCCAGCAGGCGCACCGTGGCGGCTGCGTCCAGGCTGGCGCTGCGGTGGATGTTGCCGTGTTCGCGCGCCACCACCTCGGCCAGCTCGGCGCAGGCGTGGGGCACGCGCAGGCGCTGGCAAAGCTGCTGGATCAGGCGCACGCTGCGCGCCTCGTGGGCAATGTGGCGCGGCCATTCCGACGGCGGTGTGGTGGCTTTGCCCAGGTCGTGCACCAGGCAGGCAAAGCGCACTTCCAGGGGCGCCTGCACTTGCGCGGCGCATCCCAGCACCATCATCACGTGCACGCCGGTGTCGATTTCGGGGTGGTGTTCGGGCGGTTGGGGCACGCCCCACAAGGCGTCTACCTCGGGCAGCACCACGGCCAGCGCGCCGCAGTCGCGCAGCACGTCAAACATGCGCGCGGGTTGGTCTTCCATCAGGCCCTTGGCCAGCTCTTGCCACACGCGCTCGGCCACCAGGTGCGCTGCTTCACCCGCCTGCACCATGTTGCGCAGCAGGGCGCGGGTGTCGTCGGCCACGCTGAACTGCGCAAAGCGCGCGGCAAAGCGCGCCAGGCGCAAGATGCGCACCGGGTCTTCGGCAAAGGCGGGGCTGGCGTGGCGCAGCAGGCGCGCGGCCAGATCGCGCTGGCCGCCGCAGGGGTCTACCAGGGTAGATATGTCGGGCGTGTTGCTGCCGTCGGGCAAAGGCAGCGCGGCCATGGCGTTGATGCTCAGGTCGCGCCGGGCCAGGTCTTCTTCTAGGGTGACAGAAGGGTCGGCTTGCACCACAAAGCCCCGGTAGCCGCTGCCGCTCTTGCGCTCGGTGCGGGCCAGGGCGTATTCCTCATGGGTTTGCGGGTGCAAAAACACCGGAAAATCCCGCCCCACCGGCACAAAGCCCTGCGCCACCATTTGCTCGGGCGTGGCGCCCACCACCACCCAGTCGCGGTCTTGCACCGGCAGGCCCAGCAAATGGTCGCGCACCGCGCCGCCGACAAGATAGGTTTGCATTAGGGCCGGTGGCTTTGCTATTTAGCGGTGAAGGCGGTAGGGCTCTTCAAAGTCCAAAAAGTCGTGCTCGGCCAGCGCGCCGTCCACCCAGGCCTTGACGCCGGGCAGAGCGCAGACGCGGTCCACATAGGCGCCAATGGCGTCGGGCACCGGCAGGGCATAGGTTTTGAGGCGCATGCACACCGGCGCGAAATAGGCGTCGGCAATGCTGAACTCGCCAAACAGCAGGGGCCCGCCATGCGTTTGCAGCAGGTCGCGCCACATGTGCACCAAGTGGTTTATATCGTCGCGCACGGCTGGCTTGTCGCGCCAGATCAGCGCGCCTTGCTCGGGCAGATGCGCTTCGATGTTCATGGGGCAGTTGCTGCGCAGGCCCATAAAGCCTGAATGCATTTCGGCGCAAATGCTGCGGGCGTGGGCCCGGGCGGCTGCGTCGCGCGGCCACAGGTGTTTGTCGGGAAACATCTCCGCCAGGGTCTCGGCAATGGCCAGCGTGTCCCACACCGCCAGCGCGCCACTCTGCAGCACCGGCACTTTGCCCGCCGGGCTCAGGTTGGCCAGCGTGTGCTTGAATTTTGATTCGGGCGTAAAGGCGTCAAAGCGCACCATCACTTCCTCAAACGCAATGCCGGCCTGTTTCATCAGTACCCAAGGGCGCATGGACCAGGATGAGTAGTTTTTGTTGCCTATATATAGTTTTGGCATTGAGAACCTCCTTGTTGAAAACTGGTGCGAACGCGTGAGCGGCCTCAGGATATTTGGGCCTTAGGGCAACTCCAGCCCCTGTTCGGGCGTGGCCGCATCCAGCGGGCCCACGGTGCCCAGGCGCGCTTTGATGGACTGCGGCTGGCCGGTGATCAGCGCGGAGTAAAGCGTGGTGTTGGACAGCACTTTTTTGACATAGTCGCGCGTCTCATGAAACGGAATGCTCTCGGCCCAGGCTGCGGCTTCCATGGTTGGTCCGCCGCTGGCGCCGCGCCAGGTGCGCGGGCGGCTGGGGCCGGCGTTGTAGGCAGCAGCAGCCATGGGCATAGAGCCGTTAAAGCTGTCAAGCACCAGCTTGAGGTAGCCCGTGCCAATGGCGATATTGGTGTCGCGCTCATTGATCTTGGCGGGGGTGAAGTCGGTCATGCCGATTTTTTTTGCCGTCCACTTGGCGGTGGCGGGCATCACCTGCATCAAACCCGCCGCGCCCACGCCTGATTTGGCGTCCATGATGAAGCGGCTTTCCTGGCGGATCAGGCCGTAGACATAGGCGGGGTCCAGCCCAATGCTTTGCGCGCGTGCCACCACGGCGGTTTTGAACGGCATCGGAAAGCGCTGCTCAAAGTCCATCACGCCCTTGGTGCGCTCGCTGGTGTTGATGCAGCGGTCCCACACTTCGGCGCGGCAGGCCAGGTCGGCCGCAGCCAGCAGGCCGCGGTCGTCCATGCCGCCCTTGGTGTGCAGGCTGATGCTGTAGTTCCACTCGCGCACGCCTTCAGACCGAAGCCCCAGGCGAATGGCGTACAGCGCGCGCTGCAGGCCGGGGTTTTGGCGGACGGCGTCTTTTTCTTCGGTAGTGGGTGTGGGCGGGCGGGGCGGCACGGCGCTGCGCTGGCCGAGTTCGTCCAGCGCCAATTGCTCGTAAAAGCCGCGCACCCCGGCAATGCTTTGCAGGTCGGCCAGCGCCTGGCTGCGCACGGCTTCGGTGCCGCGCTGGGCAAGCACGGCCCGTGCATGCCAGTAAACCCACGTTGGCTCGGTGCGCAAGTTTTGCGGCAGCGAGGCAATGGCCTGCTGCACCTGCGCCCATTGGCCCGCGCGCAGCGCGGCGCGCGCGGCCCACACCAAGTGGTCTTCGTGCATTTGGTCAAAGCGGCCCTTGGCGTAAAAGCCCAGAGCGGAGGTGTCGCCCTTTTGGGCGGCGCGTTTGCCGATCACGCCCCAGATCCAGCTGCGTTCCTCGGCCGTGAGCTGGGTGCGCCAGCGCAGTTTCTCTACCTCTACTGCGGCATCTTGCGGCTCCAAGTAGGCTTGGCGAATCAGCGCCAGCGCCACAAACTCGCGGGTTTGGGGGCGCAGCGCGGTGAGCTTGTCGCTCAGGTATTTGCCGGGTTTGAGGTAAATGGCGTTGACGGTTTTGACCCATTTTTCGTTCAAGGCGCCCACGGCCTGGGTGGCCACGCGCAGGCGGTCGTTTTCCATGCCCAAGCGCGCGCGCACCCAGGCCACCTGGGGCTGCAGCTTTTTGGCCTTGATGAGTTCTTCGGCCACGTCGGCGCAAGCTTCATCGGGCTCGCGCAGGCCCAACCACAGGTCTTGCACTTGCCTAGACACATCGGCGCCGCTGGTGGCCCAGTCGTTCCACAGGCCGTAGCACTGGATGGCGCGGTCGTCGCCCATGCGGTATTGGGCAAACTGTTGGCTAAAAGTGGCCCATTCGCGGTTGCGCCCGAGCTGCAGCAGCCAGTCGGCGCGCAGGCGGTCTTCTTGGTAGCTACCGGCGTAGCGGGCCAAAAAGCCCTCAATCTCGGACTTGCCGGCCGTGTCCAACCGCGTGGACAGTTCCCAGTACGCTGCCCATGGCTCCAGGGTGGAGCCTTTGGCTGCCGGCAGCAGGCTGGAGAGGCGTTTTTGGTCACGTTGCTTGTAGGCCTGGGCCATGTCGACCACGGCCTCATCGTTGCGTGGGGTATCTGAGGCCCGTGCGCTGGCAGCGCCCGCAGCCAGACATGACACTGCGCTGTAGGCCAAAGCTGCCAAAATGGTTCGATATAACTGCATAGGCTGATTATGGACAAACCAAAGGATGAGCGTGCCACGGACAAACAGGCCTTGCGCAAGATGCTGCTTGCGCAGCGCCAGGAACTGCCTGACCGCCTGCACCGCGCCGAGCTGCTGCTGCGCGTCATGCGCATCTGGCTGGTGGGCCGCACCGACACCACCATTGGTGCCTATTGGCCCATCAAGGGGGAGTTTGACCCGCTGCCCGCGCTGCACCGCTGGAAAGAGGACGGCGAACTCAGCGACGCACCCCAGCGCCGGCGTATTGCGCTGCCGGTGATCAACAAGCTGCACAAAACCATGACCTTTCATAGCTGGTACCCCGGCTGCCCCATGGAAGAGGACGCCTACGGCATCCCCAAACCCAAAGACACCGAGCTGGTGGCGCCCAGCCTGCTGTTTGTGCCTTGCGTGGGCTACAGCGCCGGGGGCTACCGCCTGGGCTACGGTGGCGGTTTTTACGACCGCATGCTGGCCAGCCTGCAGCCCAAGCCCTTCACCGTGGGCCTGGCTTTTGGTGTCAATTACGTGCCCGATTTCGAGCCCGAGGCGCACGACGTGCCTCTGGACGCGGTGCTGACCGACTACGGCGTGGCCTGGCCGGTGGAACAGTCGGTGCGCGCGCCGCGCTAAAACCTGCTTTGTCCGGGGGAAGGACGCTTTAGGGCGTTTGCGCCATCAAGGCCCGCACATCGCCCGCATAGCCTTGCAGTGCTGTCACCATGCTTTTGCGCTGCTGCGCTGTGGCGTTGCGGTGAAGCTCAGCGATGGCATCGCAGGTTTGTGCCACGGCCTGGTCTCTGTAGGCGCGGTAGTTCGCGTCCGGGGAATAGAAATAGCTTCTAGCCAATGCCGCCAGGCTGGACTGGGCGGTGCTGGCGTCGGCCTGGCGCAGTTTGGCCAGGGTTTGCAGCACTTCTTGTTGGCGGCGCAGCACTTCGCGGTACTGCAGGGCTTCGTCGCTGCCTACTTTGTCCAAGCTGGCTTGGAGCTGGCGCAGCTGGGTCGGGGTGATCGGGCCGTAAAAGTCTTCCAGCCGTTCGCGGATTTTTTGAACGCGCTTGGACACACCGTCTTTGTCGTTGTTAAACCACTCCTCTCGCCATTTGCGGTTATTTTTTTCATAAGTCTCGGCCATCGATTTGATCTGGCTGGATTGCAGTGTGGGCACGACGGCGGCGGCGGTGGGCAGCGAGCGCTCTACCATCGCTTCCATGCGCTGCACGCCACGCGCGTAAACGGCGCAGATTTGCCCGGCGCTGGGTTGCGACTGGCTGGCCAAGGCTTCAGCGCTTTGCAGCAGTTCGGCCACCAAGGGCAGTTCTTCTTGCCGGTGCCAGCGTGCAAATGCCGCCAGGTCGGCGCGCACGCGCTGGCTTTGCGCCTTGTCAAAGTCGGCAAGGCCATCGAGCCACCAGTGCATCAGCTCGGGCGCGTTGTTGTAGCTCAGGCGCAGCGCCGAGCAGCCGCCCAAGCCCAACACGGCGCCCGCCAAAATCACACCCGAGAGGGCGCGGATAATCAGGGTTAAGCGCCGGGCAGAAGCTGCAGGCGCACTTTTGAGTAAAAGAGGCATACCCGTGAGTCTATTTCAGCCCCCTGGCGCGTCCCCATTGGCTGCCCCCTTAAGTCCCCCAGTCGATGTGGTCATCATGGCCGCAGGCAAGGGCACGCGCATGAAAAGCCGCCTGCCCAAGGTGCTGCAGCGCCTGGCCCATGTGCCGCTGGTGCAGCACGTGCTGGCCACGGCGCAGCAGTTGCAGGCGCGTTCGGCGGTGGTGATTACCGGCCATGGCGCCGAGCGCGTGGAAGCGGCGCTGGCCGATATTGGCGGCGCCTTGGCCCTTAAATTTGTACGGCAAGAGCCCCAACTCGGCACGGGCCACGCGGTGCAGCAAGCGGTGCCGGTGCTGACCGACGACGGCGTGGTGGTGGTGCTCTCGGGCGACGTGCCGCTCACCCAGGCCGACACGCTGCAGGCGCTGATTTCCCTGTGCGCGGGCCAGCACCTGGCGCTCTTGACCATCGACCTGCCCGACCCCACCGGTTATGGGCGCGTGGTGCGCGCGGGCGATGCGGTGCAGGCCATCGTCGAGCACAAAGACGCCAACGCGCAGCAGCGCACCATCACCGAAATCTACAGCGGCATCATGGCCGTGCCCGCTGCGCTGCTCAAGCGCTGGCTCGCACGCCTGGACAATAACAACGCCCAAGGCGAGTACTACCTGACCGACATCGTCAAATTTGCCGCCCAGGACGGCGTGACTGTGCTGGCGCAAAAAACGCTGGACGCGGTGCAAGTGGCCGGCATCAACAGCCCGGTGCAACTCGCCGAGCTGGAGCGCAGCTTTCAGCATCGCCAGGCCCTGGCGCTGATGGAAGCCGGCGTGCGCCTATCCGACCCGGCGCGCCTGGATGTGCGTGGGCACTTGCTGTGCGGCATGGATGTGGAAATTGACGTGAACTGCATCTTTGAGGGCGACGTGTCGTTGGGCGACGGCGTGCGCGTTGGCGCCAACTGCGTGCTGGCGAATTGCGCGATCGCTGCGGGCGCAGTGATCCACCCCTTTACCCACATTGATGGCGGCGCACAGGGTGTGAGCGTGGGCGAGGGCGCGCTGATCGGCCCCTTTGCCCGCCTGCGACCCGGCGCGCAGCTGGGTGCGCAGGTGCACATTGGCAACTTTGTCGAGGTTAAAAATTCCACCCTGGCCGCTGGCGCCAAGGCCAACCACCTGGCTTATCTGGGCGACGCCACGGTGGGCGCACGCGTCAACTTTGGCGCAGGCAGCATCACCGCCAACTACGACGGCACCAACAAGCACCGCACCACCATTGAGGCCGATGTCCACGTGGGCAGCAACTGCGTGCTGGTGGCCCCCGTCACCCTGGGCGCAGGCGCCACCGTGGGCGGCGGCTCCACCATCACCAAAGACGTGCCTGCGGGCGCCTTGAGCGTGGCGCGTGGCAAGCAGACGAATCTGGCGAACTGGGCGCGGCCCGCAAAAAAATCCGCAAAATGAAAAAGGCCCGCCGGTTTGGCGGGCCAACAGGGTGCTAGCTCTTTTTATCCTAGCTTGTGCCAGTGGCCCAAGCACATGGTTGCTACTGAAGCACGGTGTCCGTACGCACTGACAAATTCTGAATACGGAGGTCCGTGGCCTCTGCCGAATCAGCCGTGCTGTATGCACTTGTGCTGTGTTG
>CAMDHS010000034.1 GCA_945898115.1 Comamonas sp. lk | reverse complement strand
CCCGCTCAGGCGCCGAGCAATTCCCAGCGCTCCAGTGCGGTTAGCAGTTCGGCGTCAATCGCCGTATTACGACTCGCCAGTTGCAAGGCACGCGGGTTGTCGCGGGCATACAAGGTGCCGTCGGCCAGCAAGGCGTTGATACCGGCTTGCTCGGCCTCCAGGGCGGCAATCTTTTCGGGCAGGCCGTCGAGTTCGCGCTGTTCCTTGAAGCTCAGTTTGCGGGTTTTGACCGGTGCTGCAGCCGCCACCGGTGCGGCGGGCACGGCCACGGCGGCGGCCGCCGGTTTGGCGGCCTGGTCGCGACCGTAGTTGAACGGGGACGCGCCTTTTTGGCCCTTGGCCTGGGCAATGTCGCTCGCGCGCTTACTTTGGGTGAGCCAGTCGCTCACGCCACCTTCGTATTCGCGCCAGCGCGCGTCGCCCTCATAGGCAATGGTGCTGGTAACCACGTTGTCCAAAAAGGTTCGGTCATGGCTGACCAAAAACACCGTGCCGTCGTAGTTTTGCAACAGGTCTTCGAGCAACTCCAGTGTGTCGATGTCCAGATCGTTGGTGGGCTCATCAAGCACCAGCACATTGGCCGGGCGGGCAAACAGGCGCGCCAGCAGCAGGCGGTTGCGCTCGCCGCCGCTCAAAGAGCGCACCGGTGAGTTGGCACGTGCGGGCGAGAACAAAAAGTCGCCCAGGTAGCTTTTGACGTGCTGGCGGCGGTTGCCGATTTCGATCCACTCGCTGCCCGGGCTGATGAAGTCTTCGAGCGTGGCGTCCATGTCCAGCGCGTTGCGCATCTGGTCAAAGTAGGCCACCGAAATATTGGCGCCCTGGCGCACCGTGCCCCAGGGGCTGTGGCCGGGTTCGGGCGCGGGGGCGTTGGCGGGCGCCGGGTCGGGCTTGTAATCGCCCAAGATGAGTTTGAGCAAGGTGGTTTTGCCCGCGCCATTGGGCCCGAGCAGGCCGATCTTGTCGCCGCGCAAAATGGTGGCTGAGAAATCACGCACGATCTGCTTGTCGCCAAAGGCCTTGGAAATATGGGTTAGTTCGGCCACCAGCTTGCCGCTGGAAGCACCGCTGTTGACGTCCATATTGACGCTGCCCACCACTTCGCGGCGGGCTTCGCGGCTGGCACGCAGGTTGTCCAGGCGCACGATGCGCGCCGTGGCGCGGGTGCGGCGGGCTTCCACGCCCTTGCGGATCCACACCTCTTCTTGCGCCAGCAGCTTGTCGGCGCGGGCGTTGATCACGGCTTCTTGCGCCAGCTGCTCTTCTTTTTGCAGCAAATAGGCAGCAAAGTTGCCGGGATACGACAAGAGCTTGCCTCGGTCGAGTTCCACAATGCGCGTGGCCACGTTGTCCAAAAACGAGCGGTCGTGGGTGATGGTGATGATGCTGCCCTTGAAGTCAACCAGCAGGCCTTCCAGCCACTCAATCGAATCCAGGTCCAGGTGGTTGGTTGGTTCGTCGAGCAGCAGCACCTCGGGCTGGGCCACCAGGGCTTGCGCCAGCGCCACGCGTTTTTTGGTGCCGCCCGACAGGGTGCTGATCATGGCTTCGGGGTCGAGGTGCAGGCGGTGCAGGGTTTCGCCCACGCGCTGCTCCCAGTTCCAGCCGTCGAGCGCTTCAATTTCGCTTTGCATGGCGTCCAGGTCGCCGTGGCCCTGCGAATATTCTTCGATCAGGTGGCGGATGCGCTGCAAGCCGATGCTCACTGCATCAAACACGGTGGACTCGCCGTCCAGGCTGGGTTCCTGGGCGACAAAGGCGATGCGGGTGTTGCCTTGCACCTGCACCACGCCGTCGTCGGGTTTTTCCATACCCGCCAGAATTTTGAGCATCGACGATTTGCCGGCGCCATTGCGCCCGATCAAGCCGACGCGTTCTGCGGGTTCGAGTGAAAAGCCTGCGTGGTCTAGCAGGGGTACGTGTCCAAAAGCGAGTTGGGCGTCCAGTAAGGTAATCAGTGCCATGTGGGGGGATTATCCCCCGCGCAGGCGTGCATCCAATGACAGCGCAACTTTCGACGCATACAAAACCAGCATCGCGCCCAGCATGTCGCCACAGAACATGACCAAGACGCCGCTCAGCGCATTGTCCGAGACGCCACGCCAGGCGTACCAGCTTTGGTGCAGGCCCGCGCTCACAGCAGAGAAAATCAGGGTGATGCGCACCAAACTTAAGGCTGTCAGATCTTTGAGATCGACCTTGAGGTCGGTCAGGCTTAGGCAAATCTGGCGCGCCAGCAATGGCGCCAGGCCCGAAATACAGGCCGCCACACCCACGGTAACAGGGTCGGTCAGGCGCAGGTCGTGAAAGGCCAGCATGAGTGAGCCCAGCACGATGCCCAGCGCACCCCATTTGTCAAACAGCAAAACGGCGACCAAGCGCAAGCCGCTGGGCAGAAATACCCAAGCGACACCGGCAGAGAAATCCAATGTCGAGAAAAGGAAGTCGTTCAGGAAAAGCAGCGCCACATAAAAAAGCGCTGTCACCCCCACGATCAGAGTTGCACTCTGCACATGCATACGCGAACCACTTTCAAAATTCAAACGCCTTTCGCCCCATTGACAAGCGCTTGAACGGCCCGCGCAGCCGCCCAGATTCGCAAGCGAATCAGGCTGCCAGTTGGGCTTTTTCCATACATTGACCCAGTTGCGCAAAGTACTGCTGTGTTGCCTTGGTGGGCACCACGTACTTCACGCGGTTGTCATGGGCATCGAGGTTCAGGTCAATCATGCCTTTCTTGCGCAACATCTTGAGCCGACGGTGCGCTGTGGTGGTGGAGATTTCAGGCAGCATCACCATGGCTTCGAGCACGGTGATCTGCTTGTCGTCATGCCACGCAGCGGCAAAGGTGTTGAGCATGCGGGATTCCACAGCGTCCAGGGTGGGAAAACTTGGCAAGCCGCGCACCGCCTGAACCAGGTTCAGGTATTTGGTGTACATCTGCGAGAAGTTTGCAACTTTTGTCTTTGTCATATGTTTTTCCAACGAATAAAGGTGATTGTTGAGTTTTTCAGGTCTTTTGCCTGTTAGGACTAATTTTCACTTTTTCTATCCGCTTTGTCTACACTTTTCTTTATTTTTATGATTTAAATTATAAAAATGTTAGATTTAACTTAAGACGCAATGACCCGCAGGATGGTCTGGGTTTTTTTACTTGCTGCTCGGGAAGCTGAACATGGTGCCTTCGCGCACGCCGGCCGAGGGCCAGCGCTGGGTAATGGTCTTGCGTTTGGTGTAAAAACGCGCCGCGTCTGGGCCGTAGGCATGCAGGTCGCCAAACAGCGAACGCTTCCATCCGCCGAACGAGTGGTAAGCCACCGGCACCGGCAAAGGCACGTTGACGCCCACCATGCCGACCAAAATGTTGTCGGTGAAGTAGCGCGCAGCCTCACCGTCACGGGTGAAGATGCAAGTGCCGTTGCCGTATTCATGGGCATCGATCAAGTCCATCGCCTCCTGCAAGGTATTGACACGCACCACGCCAAGCACGGGGCCAAAAATCTCTTCTTGGTAGATTTTCATTCCCGGCTTGACATTGTCAAACAGGCAGGGGCCCAAAAAGTAGCCCTCTTCATGCCCGGCCACCACCACGTTGCGTCCGTCCACCAGCAGCGTTGCGCCTTCTGCCACACCTTGGTCCACATAGCCACGCACCTTCTCGAAATGCTGCTTGGTCACCAGCGGGCCCATGTCGCTCTGGGCGTCCGTTCCGGGGCCGACTTTCATCTTGGCAATCTCAATCTTCAGGCCGGCAATCACGGCGTCGGCCGTGTCGTCGCCCACCGCCACCACCAGCGGAATGGCCATGCAGCGCTCGCCACAAGAGCCAAAAGCCGCACCCATCAGGGCGTTGACGGCGTTGGCCACGTCGGCATCAGGCATGACTACGGCGTGGTTCTTGGCGCCGCCCAGGGCTTGCACGCGCTTGCCATGCGCGCAACCAGTGGAGTAGATGTACTCGGCAATGGGGGTGGAGCCGACAAAGCTGATGGCTTTGACCAGCGGGTGGGTCAGCAGCGTGTCCACGGCTTCCTTGTCACCGTTGACCACGTTGAGCACGCCCGGTGGCAAACCGGCTTCGAGCGCCAGTTCGGCAATACGCAAGGTGCTCGACGGGTCGCGCTCCGAGGGCTTCAAGATGAAGCAGTTGCCGCAGGCCACGGCCATGGGCCACATCCACAAGGGCACCATGGCGGGGAAGTTGAAGGGCGTAATGCCGGCGGTCACACCCAGGGCCTGGAATTCGCTCCACGAATCAATGGCGGGGCCGACGTTTTTGCTGTGCTCGCCCTTGAGCAGTTCGGGGGCATAAGAGGCGTATTCCACGTTTTCGATGCCGCGCTGCAGCTCGCCCATGGCGTCGCTCATGACCTTGCCGTGCTCGGCGGTGATCATGGCGCAGATCTCGTCCGCGTGGGCCTCAAGCAGCACCTTGAGGTTGCCCATGACGCGCGCGCGCTTGAGCGGCGGCGTGTTGCGCCAGGCGGGGAAGGCGGCTTGCGCGTTGGCAATGGCCTGTTCCACAGTTGCCTTGTCGGCCAGGAGCACTCGCTTTTCGGCTTTGCCGGTGGCGGGGTTGAAAACGTCAGCAGAACGGGTGCCGCCTTGGGTCAATTTACCGCCAATGAGGTGGCCGACGGTGGGGAGTGTGGACATGGAAGGGTCTTTCAGGTGAGAAAAAATGGTTTATTTGGCGTATTTGGTGGACTGGTGCACGCGTCCCAGACCTTGAGCTTAGCCTTAGGCGCACGCAAGGCGCAGGCACCGGCCCAATGAAAATAATTCACAGCGCGCCCGAAAGCGGCAGCGCGCACCGCGCCTACCGGACCGACCGTACTGCGCCGCGCCAAGGGCGAGGGCGGCGCCCGGCGAGCGCACCGGCACCTTAGACCGGCGCCGCAAGCAGCGGCGCAGGCGCTTTAGGTGTCAGTCGGTCTCGCTCAGCGCCTCGCCCAGGGCGTTGATCAGGCTGTCAATCTCAGACTTCTCAATAATGAAAGGTGGCGCCAGCTGGATGGTGTCGCCGCCGTAGCGCACGTAAAAGCCTTTTTCCAGGCAGCGCATGGCCACTTGGAAGGGGCGTTTGGCCGGCTCGCCGGGCACCGCAGCCAGGGTAAAGCCAGCGGCCAGGCCAAAGTTACGGATGTCGGTGATGTGCTTGGCGCCCTTGAGGCTGTGCACCGCGTTCTCAAAATACGGCGACAGACCGGCCACGCGCTCGATCATGTTCTCGTTGACCAGCACGTCCAGCGCCGCGATACCTGCGGCGCAGGCCACCGGGTGGGCGGAGTAGGTGTAGCCATGGGCGAATTCGAGCATGTAGTCCGGGCCGCCTGCGGCCAAGAAGGTGTCGTAGATTTCCTTCTTCGCAATCACCGCGCCCAGGGGCTGGGCGCCGTTGGTCACTTGCTTGGCCACATTCATGATGTCTGGGGTCACGCCAAAGGCCGCAGCGCCGGTGTAAGCGCCCATGCGGCCAAAGCCGGTGATCACTTCGTCAAAAATCAGCAAGATGTTGTTGGCGGTGCAAATTTCGCGCAGGCGCTGCAAATAGCCCACCGGCGGCACCACCACGCCGCCCGAGCCCGACATGGGCTCCACAATCACGGCGGCAATGTTGGACGCGTCGTGCAGGGTGATCAGGCGCAGCAGCTCGTCGGCCAGTTCCACGCCGTTGGCGGGCATGCCGCGCGAGTAGAAGTTGCTGGGCAACTGGGTGTGGGGCAGGTGGTCGGCCTCAATGCCCTGGCCAAACATCTTGCGGTTGGCGCCAATGCCGCCGACCGAAATGCCGGCAAAGTTGACGCCGTGGTAGCCCTTTTCGCGCCCAATCAGGCGGGTTTTGGTGCCCTGGCCCTTGGAGCGCCAGTAGGCGCGTGCCATCTTGAGCGAGGTGTCGGCGCATTCCGAGCCCGAACCGGTAAAGAACACGTGGTCCAAGCCGTCCGGCGTGAGCGCGGTGATTTTGTTGGCCAGCTCAAAAGACAGCGGATGGCCAAACTGGAACGCTGGCGAATAGTCCAGGGTGCCGATCTGGCGGCTGACCGCCTCGGTGATCTCGGCGCGGCCATGGCCCAAGCCGCAAGTCCACAGACCCGAGAGACCGTCCATGATTTTGCGACCCGTGCTGTCGGTGTAGTACGCGCCTTTGGCGCTGACCATCATGCGCGGGTTAGCCTTGAAGTTGCGGTTGCCGGTGTAAGGCATCCAGTGCGCCTCCATCCAGGCCGCGTCCATGGGAAAGGTAGAAGTGGTGGTGACGGCGCCCTGGCTTTGGTGGGCGGCGGTTTCATGGGGTTTCATGGCGGTCTCCGGTGAAAGGGGTCGGTGAAGGGGATCGGTAAAAGGCGTCGCTTGCCATTGGCTTGCAGGCCAGTAAAAACCGCATTGTGGGCGCATCTGTTACTCTTACAAAGCGAGACTT
Organism: Comamonas sp. lk; assembly: GCA_945898115.1. Classification (GTDB taxonomy): domain Bacteria; phylum Pseudomonadota; class Gammaproteobacteria; order Burkholderiales; family Burkholderiaceae_C; genus Allorhodoferax. The sequence continues at coordinate 11,281 of CAMDHS010000034.1, read as the reverse complement.
ATCACTATTTAGTTGCGTGTTTATGAAACAAAAACCTCCTTCTCGCCCGCCCACGTCGCTTGCAATGGCTGACGCACCCACCCGCTCGGCGCTGGGCCAGCTCAGCGACATGGATTTGCGTCTCTTGCGGGTCTTTCGCGCCGTGGCCGATTGCGGCGGCATGGCAGCAGCCGAGCTCGAACTCAATATTGGCACTTCCACCGTGAGCCGCCACATCAAAGACCTGGAAACCCGCCTGGGGCTGGTGCTGTGCCGCCGGGGGCGCGCGGGCTTTGCGCTCACGCCCGAGGGGCAAAAAATCTACGCCCAGACCACGCAGCTGCTGGCGGCGACCGACGCTTTTCGCAGCAGCGTGGACGAGATCCACCAACGCATGGGCGGCCAACTGCAGGTGGCCGTGTTTGACAAGACGGTGAGCAACCCGCAGGCGCATATTGCGCAGGCGATAGCGATGTTTACCCAGCGCGCAAGCGACGTCGCGCTGAACCTGCACGTGGCCACGCTCAACGGCATTGAGCGCGGCGTGCTGGACGGGCAGTTTCACATCGGCATCATTCCGGGCCACCGCAACTCGGACACGCTTCAATATTCGCGCTTGTTTGACGAAAACATGCGCCTGTATTGCGGCACGGGCCACGCCTTGTTTGGCGCCGACCACAGCCACCTGGACTGGGAGGCGGTGCGCGCCCTGCCCTTTGCCGGCCTGGGCTACCACTCGCCCAATCTGCAGGTGAGCCAGCGCCTGCAGCTCACGCGCATGGCCACTGGCTTTGACCAAGAGTCGATCGCCACGCTGATTTTGTCGGGCTGCTTTTTGGGCTTTTTGCCCGACCACTACGCGCAGAGCTTTGTCGCGCGCGGCCAGATGCAAGCGGTCAAGCCCGATGTGTTTCAGTACGACTGCGAGTTTTTTGCCATTACCCGGCGCTCACCGGTGGCCTCACGCGCCACGCGCGCGTTTTTGGGTTGCTTGGAAGAAGCGCACGCGGCGCAGGGCGCTCGTGGCCCAGCGACCTTGTAGCGCGAGGCGCTGCGCCGCCGATGGGGCAGCGCCTTTCGCGCAGTACCCGCTGGCGTTATTGTGTCCTAGCCCCGGTACATGGCAAACGCCATGTCGGGCGTCCGCCCTTCCAAGGCTTCGGCCAAGGCCTTACCCGAGCCCGCGCCATGCGTCCAGCCCAGCGTGCCGTGGCCGGCGTTGACCCACAGGCCGCGCACCTTGGTCTGGCCGATGAAGGGAATATTGGTGGGTGTGGCAGGGCGCAAACCGGCCCAGAACTGGGGCTGGCCACCTTCTTCAACGGTGCGGGTGTCGCACATGCCGGGCCAGACTTCTTCGACCCGGCGCGCCAGCATGCGGCAGCGCGCACGCGCCAGGGGGCTCTCCAAGCTCAGGTCGTAGCCGCCCACCTCAATCGTGCCGGCCACCCGAATCTGGTCGCCCAGGCGGGTAATGGCGATTTTCTTGGCGTCGTCGATGGTGGATACCGTGGGCGCGGCGTCTGCGTTCAGAATTTTGAACGTGGCGCTGTAGCCCTTGCCAGGGTAAATCGGCAAATCCACGCCCACGCTGCGCAAGAGCGGCGCGCTAAACGAGCCGCAGGCCACCACCACCTGGTCGGCGCGCAGCACCTGCGCGGCAGGCGCCACGCCGTCGCCAGCCTGGGGCTGCGCACGTGCCACCACCGACTGCACCACGCCGCCTGCTAGGTTGATGCGCTCCACACTGTGGTTGTACAAAAACTGCACGCCGCGCTGCTCGCAATGCGCGGCCAAGGCCTGGGTAAAGGTGCAGGCGTCGCCCGACTCGTCGCTGGCGGTGTAGGTGCCCCCGGCGATGTTTGGGCCATAGTGCTTGAGCGATGGCTCGATGCGCAGCAACTCCTCGCGGCTGACCACCTTGCGGTCCACACCGTAGCGGGCCATCAATTCGGCCGATTGGGCTGCAGATTCAAAAGAATGGGGGTCGTTGAAATAGTGGGCGATACCGTTTTGCAAACGCTGGTATTGGATGCCGGTGGCGGCCACCACCTCTTTAAGGGCGGCGTGGCTATAGGCGCCCAGGGCGACGAGCTGCTGCACATTGCGCTCAAAGGCGGTGTCGTTGCAATTGGCCAAAAACTGCAGGCCCCAGGCGTATTGGCGCCAGCCGGGGCCAAACGGGTTTTGCGGGCGAAACAGCAGTGGCGCCTCTTTGCTCAGCATCCACTTGAGCGCCTTGAGCGGCGCCTCGCGGTTGGCCCAGGGTTCGCAATAGCTCACCGAGATTTGCCCGGCGTCGGCAAAACTGGTTTCCAGTGCGGCGCCGCTTTGGCGCTCGACCACGGTCACCTGGTGGCCGCGCTCGGTCAAATGCCAGGCGGTGCTGATGCCGATGATGCCGGCGCCCAAGACGATGATGTTCATGGGGCGCAAGTGTGCGCGATTGCGGGGCGCAGTAACAGTAAAATTACCGGCTTTGCGCAAACATAAGTATGTCTAATAAAGTAAACGATGCGAATTTTTGACTCCGGCGCCCTGGAATGCCTGGCTGCGATCGTAGAAGAAGGCGGTTTTGAGCGTGCCGCTGTGCGCCTGTCCATCACCCAGTCTGCCGTGTCGCAGCGCCTGCGCGCGCTCGAAGCGCAGGTGGGCACCGTGCTGCTGGTGCGCACCCGCCCGGTGCGGCCCACCGGCGCCGGGCGTCTGCTGCTCAAGCACGCCATGCAAATGCGCTTGTTGCGCGCTGATCTAGAGGGCGATCTGCAAGAACTCGCCCCCGGCGCCAGCCGCGAGGAAGACCGCATCTCGATCGCCATCAACGCTGACAGCATTGCCACCTGGGCGCTGGACGCGCTTGACCCGCTGATTGCCGCCGGCCTGCCACTAGAAATCATCACCGACGACCAGGACTTTACCCACGAGTGGCTGCGCGAAGGCCAGGTGCTGGGCTGTGTCACCACCTTGCAGCCAGCGCTGCGAGGCTGCAAGGTGCTGGAACTAGGCGCCATGCATTACGTGGCGGTGGCCAGCGCCGCCTATGCCCAGGCGCATTGCCCGCAGGGGCTTACCGCGCACAACTTTCGGGACATTCCGTTTATCGCTTTCAACCGCAAAGACGACAGCCCGGCCGAATTTGTGGCTAGCGCCTGGGGCCTGCGTCGGGTGGCGCTGAACCAGCGCTTTGTGCCCAGTTCTGAGGGCCAGGTGCACGCCGCGCTGGCCGGTTGGGGCGCGGCGGTGCTGCCGCGCCTGCGGGTGCAAAGCCAGTTAGAGAGCGGCGCGCTGGTCAACCTGGTGCCGTCGCACAGCCTGCCCATCAATTTGTACTGGCACTGCTGGAATCTCGACTCGGCCGTCATTGACCGGCTGACCAGCGCACTCTCGGACGCGGCCAGACGGGCACTCTCCAAAAATACTGTGTAGTCATAAATCATCCGCATGCTTTGCCGCACAGCCTTGGCGGCTAAAATATAGCCATGAACTCCACTGCAAGCGCCAAAGTTTCTTTCAAAACGCAGATGCTGCAGGCGCGCGAGGACGCCATCATCCAGACCGCCAGCCGCCTGCTAGCCGAAAAAGGCTTTGAAGCGATGACGGTGGACGAAGTGGCCGCCAACGTAGGCATTGCCAAGGCCAGCCTGTACAAGCATTTCTCCAGCAAAGAAGACCTGGCCGCTGCAGCCATGGTGCGGGTGATGCAGCGTGCCCAAAGCTATCTGCGCGACTTGCCGCCGGCTGCGCCCATGGCGCAGTTGCGCACCGTGGCGCGCTGGACCATGGAACTCAAGCTGCGCGGCGAAATGCCCTCACTGCCCAGCCAAAACTCCACCCTGCGCGCCAAGCTGATCGCCGACGCCGCTTATATGGATGGCCTCATTGATGTGAGCGACCGTCTGGGCGCCTGGATTCAAACCGCCCAGGCCCAGGGCTTGCTCAACCCGGCGCTGCCGGCCATTGCGGTGCTCTACACGCTGTACGCCCGCGCCTGCGACCCGGTGCTCGAGTTCCTGCGCATGGGCGGCCAGCACAGTGATGCACAAATCATCGACATGGTGATGGCAAGCTGTTTTGAAGGCCTGGGCGCGCGCTGATCGGGCCGCTGATGCCTCACCTCAAACCTCAATACAGTCGCTGGGCCGAAAAAAAGCCTGTTCATTCTTGCGCGCATAGCCCAGCGGGTTGGCCACCACGCGGCAGCCTTGGTGCACATAGTCTTGCGGCACATGCAGGTGGCCGTGCAGCCAGAGCTGGGCCTTGGGCAACAAATCGTCCAGCGCACTGCAAAAGCCCGCCGTTCCGGGCACCAGGCCATAGCGCGGGTCGGCGCTGCGCAGACTGGGCGCAAAGTGCGTCACCACCACGGTGCCGCCCTCAAACGGCGTGTCGAGCGCCTGGCGCAGCCAGTCTTGGCACTGCAGGGCTTGGTCGCGCATCTCTGCAGCCAAAAATGCCGCACCGTGGCGCGTGGTTTTGGCCTTTTTTAAATAGAAGTTGGCGGCCCGAAAGGCCTTGTCGCGCGCCTTGAGCTGCTGCGCCAGCAAGTTTTCAGCTGCGCTAGGGCCGCCGGTGCGCGCTTTGGGCGCGGCATCCGCTTGCGGCCCCAGGGCGTCAAAGTCGGTCCACAGCGTGGTGCCCAGCAGGCGCAGCGGGCGGCCATTGCGGTCGGTCCAGGGGCCGAGCATCACTTCGCGCTCCAACCAGCCAATTTGCAAACGCGCACAGGTCGCGCGCAGGCGTTCGTGGGTGGCGTCAAAGTCCAGGCCATCGTATTCGTGGTTGCCTGGCACAAACACCACCGGATTGGGCCAGCCATGCAGGGGCGAAAACTGGGCCAGGCCAAAGTCGGTGTCCGTGAGCTTGGAGCCGCTTTGGTAAGAGCCGATATCACCCGCCAGCACCAGCAAATCGGCGCCAGGGGCGGGGAGCGGCGCTTGGCCGGGCAAAAACTCCGGCTGGCTTTCCAGGTGCAGGTCGGACAAAAGCTGGATTTTCACAAGTGCTCCAGCAAATCGTGGGGCGCAAAGGCCTGCACAGCGGCACCATGCACCTGCGCGCGCAGCCAGGCATGGGCGCCGTCTTGGTCGTGGCGGCGGTGCCAGAGCGCATCGACGTGGATGGGCGGCACCTCAAACGGCAGTTCGCGCACCAGCAGCTCAGATTCAAACCCGGTGACGTTCAAAAAATGGCGCGGCAGCACCGTCAGCAAGTCCGAGTGCGCGACCACCTTGCCGGTGGTGAAAAACTGGTTGACCGTGAGCACCACGCGCCGGCTGCGCCCCAGCACCGCCAGCGCCTCGTCAATCAGGCCAAAGGCGCGGCCCGAAAAGCTCACCAGCATGTGCTGCGCCTGGCAATAGGCGTCCAGCGTGAGCGCGCCCTCGGCCAGCGGGTGGCCGTGGCGCATGACGCAGACGTAGTCACTGACAAATAGGCGCTGGTGGAAAAACTGCGCTGCATCCCCGGCCTGGGCGTGGGCCGCTAGGTCTGACAGCACCGCCGGAAAATGCCCTATGGCCAGGTCCACCTGGCTGTCTTCGAGCAGGCGGCGCGGGTCGCGTGTGGTCAGGGGCACGGTGCGCAGCGACACGCCGGGCGCGTGCGTGCTTAAAGTGGTGACCAGGCCGACCATCAGCTCGGCGGCGGTGGCGTCGGCCATGGTCAGCACAAAGCTGTGCTGGGCGCTGCCTGGTGCAAACACGCGCGGCGCAAGCGTGGTTTGCAGGCGCTCTAAGGTGGCGCGGATCTCGGGCCACAGCTCCAGCGCTTTGGGCGTGGGCTGCAGGCTTCGGCCCCGGCGCACCAGCAAGTCGTCGTCCAGCGCCTGGCGCAGGCGGCGCAAGGCGTTGCTCACGGCGGGCTGCGTCAGCGACAAGAGCTGCGCAGCGCGGGTCAGGTTGCGCTCGGCCATCACCACGTCAAACACCTTGAGCAGGTTCAGGTCAAAAGTGCGCAGGAGCAGGGTGGGTGCGGGCATATATAAGTTTGGTGAATGCGAATCATCACTAATCAAAAGTAGACCGACATTAGTATTTACCCTAGTATCGACCCCATTGAGAAAGGAAATCCTTTCTTTGTTTTTTGTTTTGTGTCTTTCAGGAGTTCACTATGCGTCGTTTTGCTGGTTTTGATTTTTCCCGCGCTAGCCAAGTCCCCTCCGCCTACCGGGGCGAAGCCTCCAAAACCTTAGCGGGCATTTTGCTGTCCGCCGTGCTGGCGTCCTTGTTGGTGGTGGCCGACCAAGTGATTGAGAACTGGGCCGATGGCCATTTGTTGCTGGGCTGGGTGGCCTTGTGGAGCGTGGCGTTTGCCGCTCTGGCATTTTGCGCCCGTCCTTTGCGCCGTGCCAGCATGGCCTTTGCACAGGTGGTGGACGGCTGGATTGTGTCGGCCCAACTCGCCCGTGAAGAAGCCCGCTTGTGGGAGTACGCCCGCATGGACCCCCGCGTGATGGACGAACTGCGCGCTGCCCAAGCCCGCGCCCGTTAAAGACGCGCCCTAGGCAAAACCAAGGGCTTTTTTCACAGAAAAGCCAGGCCCGCCTTCGGTGTCGAGGCAAACGCTGGCGCCGTCTTGGTGAATGGCTGCTGGCTATTTGCCCAAAGTAGCCGTCAGGCGAAAAGCCATCCACATGGCCAGGGTGCCAAACACAGCGGTGCCCAGCGCCTGGCCCGCCAGTACGCCAACAGGGCCATAGTGCGCGCCCCACCAGGCCAGCGGAATGGTGCCCAGCGTAGCCCGCGCCCAGTTAAAGCCAGTGGACCACAGCGGGCGGCCCAGGTTGTTAAAGGCCGCGTTGGCCACAAACAAAGCGCCAGCAAAAAAGAAACTCGCGGCCAACCAGCTGCAAAAGGCCTGCAAGAGCAGCGCAGCCTGGCCGTCAAGCGAAAAGGCCCGAATCAAAGGCCCTTGCAGCAAGGCCAGCAAGAGCCAGGCAATAGCCACAGCGGCGACCATAAAGACCAGGCTCGCGCGCAAGGTCTCTTGCACACGGTCATAGCGCTTGGCGCCCAGGTTTTGCGCCAAGATGGGGCCCACCGCGCCACTGAGCGCATAGATCAGCCCAAAAGCCACCGGCGTGAGCCGATCCACCGTGGCCTGCCCGGCCACCGCCGAGGCACCAAACTGCGCCACGCTGTGGGTGACAAAAGCCGCGCCCACGGGTGTGGCCAGGTTGCTCATCACCGCCGGACCGGCCACCGCCGACAAGGCCCGCGCGTCGGCCCAAAAATGCGCGCGCTCGATGGGAGCGAGCATGCGGTGCACGCGCCAGGTGCCGTGCAGGCCAATGGTGACCAGCACCGTACGCGAAAGCACCGACACCACGGCTGCGCCGTCCAGGCCCATGCCGAAATAAAAGATGAACAGCGGGTCGAGCAAGGCCGTCACCGCCGCCGCGCCAAGCGTGACCACCATGGCCCTTTGCGCGGCGCCCACCGACCGCAGCAGGGCCGAAGTTGCCATGCCAAGGGCCAGCAGCGGCACCGACGGCAGGGTCACCGTCAAATAACGTTGGGCCAGCAAAGCGACTTCGCCACGCGCACCCAAGCCCGCCAGCAAAGGCTCCAAGAGCGCCAGCGTGGCCAGCGACAGCACGACACCAATACCAGCCACCAACAACAAGCTGTGGCTGGCCATGCGCCGGGCTTGGGCGCGTTGGCCTGAGCCCAGCTTGCGCGACACCGTCGCGGTCATGCCAATCATGAGCCCGATGCACACCGAAGTGTGGAAAAACCCCACCACGCCGGCAAAGCCCACGGCTGCGGCAATCGCCTGTTCGCCCAGCAGCGAAATATAAAAAAGATTGATCAAATCCACCGCAAACACCGCCACCAACCCGATCGCGCCGGTGCCCGCCATGACCACCACGTGGCGCAAGGGGGAGCCAGTAACAAAGCGCGCAGGGGGAGCAAGCGTCATGGATGCAATACAAAGAGTGACTCATTAGACCGTGCCGTCAGGCCGGAGGGAACACGGCTGGGCTGCAATAAAACATGGCGCCGTAGAAAGCAATCATTATGTCTGGCAGGCCCGACCCGGCGTACCAGATTGGCCTGCGGCGGCGCATAGGTTGGCACAATCCAAATAAAATCAAAACGCGGGCGCACTACAGTCGAGCCCTGCTTGTTCCACCACCGAGAAAACCCCATGCAATCCAATGTCATCCCCTTGATGCGCCGCGCCACCCGCTGGCTGGGCTCCTTCGTGCTTATGGGCGTCTGTACTCTGGCGCTGGCCTTGCCTTCACCCAAGGACATTGAGGCCGCCGTCAACGCCGGCCGACTGACCCAGGCCGAAACCATGCTGCGCGAAGTGCTGCAAGACAAGCCCGGCAGCGCCCGCGCCCACTACGAGCTCGGCCAGGTGCTGGCCCGCCAAGCCAAATACGACGAGGCCCTGGCCGAAGTGCAGCGCGCCAAAAGCATTGACAGCAGCTTGAAATTCGCCGCCAGCCCCGAAAAGTTCCAGCAAACGCTGGACCGAATCGGCGCTGCCGCCAGCACGGCCAAGCTGCCGTCCGCCACTGCCGCCGCCAATTTAGCCGCCACAGTCGCACCAGCACCCGCGCCACCCCCCGCAGCGGCCCCTGCCAGCGCGGCGCTTAATCTGAACTACGTGCTGCTGGGCATCGGCGTGCTATTGCTGGTGGCGTTTCTGGTTCGCCGCAACAAGGCCCAGGCGACACCCGCGAACATGGGCTATGCCCCGTCGGCCCCGGCCCCAGCGGCCCCGATCCTGGCGGGAAGCAGCGGCTTTGGCGCCCAGTTCACGCCCAATGCACCGGCCTACCCCGGCGGTCCGGCCGCAGGCCATGCGCCACGCTATGGCCCTGGCTATGGCGCACCCATGCAAGGCGGCGGAATCGGCTCAGGCATGGGTGGCGCAGTGCTCGGGGGCGTAGCCGGACTGGCAGCGGGCTACGCGCTGAGCAAGGCCTTTGAGGGTGATCACCAAACAGGCGCCAACCAAGGCGCGCATGCTGCGGCGGACAACGGCGCGGGCTACGTGCCCTTTGACGCCCCGGCGCAGCCCGAGCTAGGCAATTTTGACGCCGGCTCAGGCGACAGTTGGGACGCCCAGGGCGACGGTGGCAGCGACGACAACTGGTGACAAAAAGCAGGGCCTTTGTGCCCTCCAAGAGGCACTGCCATCAGTTAAGCTTGTTTGGATTCGTACCCACCACCGAAAGAGACTGACATGAGCACCACGGACACCTCAGGTTTTGGCAAATTTGTACCCGGTTTTGACTTTCTGCAAAACCTGGCCAAGGGCGCCAGCGGCAGCTCGGGGGGCAACACCGCAGCCTCGGCCATGCCCAATCTGTCGCAGTGGCTGGTGCCCAGCCTGAATGTAGAAGACCTGGAAAAGCGCATCGAAGAACTCAAGCACGTGCAGTTCTGGCTGGAACAAAACTCGCGCGCCCTGAGCGCCACCATCCAGGCCCTCGAAGTGCAAAAGCTGACCATGGCCACCTTAAAGGGCATGAACTTCACCATGGGCATGCCCGGCGCGGGCGCTGCCGACACCAAATCTGCTGCGGCCCCCAGCGCCACGGGCTGGCCCATGCCCCCGGCTGCGGCCAAGGCACAAGCCGCCCCCGCGCCCAGCCCTGAACCCGCTACCAGCGCAGCCGAAGACAAGCCCGCTGCCGGCGTGGTGGACCCCATGCAACTCTGGGGGTCGCTCACCCAGCAGTTCCAGACCATAGCCGCCAATGCCTTCAAGGAAGTGAGCGACAAGGTTGCCGCTGCGCCCGGCTTGGTCAAGGAAGCGGCCAAAAAGGCCGCAGTCAAGGCCGCGGCCAGCAAGGCTGCGCCCGCCAAAGCCCCGACCAAGAAGGCAGCAGCCAAAAAAGCGCCGCCCAAGCGCGCCCCGGCGCGCAAAGCCGCCGCCCCTGCGCGCCGGCGCAGCACCTAAAGCGCCGCGCGGTCCTGCATGAAGGTGTTTTCCTACGCCCACGCCACCCATCCGCAGTGGCAGATGGCGGCTGGCCTGGTGCTAGCCCAGTTGCGCGCCCAGTTGGCCACGCCGACCCACGCCGCGTCGCCCACGCTGGCATTGCTCTACATCACCGACCACTACGCCAAGGACGCCAAAGAGCTGCTCGATTACCTGAGCGGCGAACTGCCCATGGTGACCGACTGGTCGGGCACGGTGGGCATCGGCATTGCCACCAACAACGCCGAATACTTTGACGAGCCAGCACTGGCCGTCATGCTGCTCGATTTGCCCAGCGACCAGTACCGCGTTTTCTCGGGTGTGGCGCCGCTGGGCCTGGGCTTTGAGGCCCACACCGCGCTGGTGCATGCCGACCCCCGCACCGCCGACCTGGCCGAGCTGCTCAGTGAGATGTCGGCGCGCACCGACTCGGGCTATTTGTTTGGCGGCCTGGCCAGCAGCCGCAGCACCAGCGTGCAGTTTGCGCTGGCCGCCGACGGCAATGTGCGCGGCCAGGGCCACGCTGGGGGCGTATTCAGCGGGGGCTTGAGCGGCGTGGCCTTTGGCCCGGAGGTAGATCTGGTGTCACGCGTAACCCAGGGTTGCAAGCCCGTGTCCAAAACCCGGGTCGTGACCGACTGCCAGGACAACGTGGTGCTGACCCTGGACGGCGAGCCAGCGCTTGAAGTGCTGCTGCGCGATCTGTCGGTGTCGCTGGACGAGCCGCAAACTGCGCTGCAAGCGGTGCGCGCCACCCTGGCGGGTCTGGCCCAGCCGCCCACAGGCAGCGACAGTGCGGCGGTCCGCAAAACCGGCAACTTTGGCAGCGACGTGCTGGTGCGCCACATCGTCGGCCTGGACCCCGGCCGCCACGCCATAGCCCTGAGCGACCAGGTGCGCCTGGGCGCGCAACTGGCGTTTTGCCAGCGCAACGTGCAGGCGGCCCGCGCCGACCTGACGCGCATTTGCGCCGAGATCCGCGAAGAAATCGAACCCGAAGAAATGCCCGTGCCGCAGGCCGCAGGCGGCGCGCCGTACGACGGCGGCGCAGCGACGCCAGCGCGCCATATTGCCGGCGCGGTTTACATCAGCTGCACCGGGCGCGGCGGGCCGCATTTTGGCGGCCCCAGCGCCGAAATGCAGATCGTGCGCCGGGCCTTGGGCGACGTGCCGCTGGTCGGCTTTTTTGCGGCCGGTGAAGTGGCACACCACCATTTGTATGCTTTTACTGGTGTGTTGACGGTTTTTACCGCCGAAAGCTGAAATTTTGCGCGGCGGCGTGATCGCCGCCCGGATACCCGCCACGCTTTGTTTGGCGCAGCGCTCAGACTCTGGGTCAGGCGCTGGCGCGCTGCAGGCGGTC
>CAMDHS010000033.1 GCA_945898115.1 Comamonas sp. lk | reverse complement strand
GGTGCTTGCATGTGTGATCGGGGCACCTGGTCCCTGAGCTATCACCCTTTCCAGACATACACCCCCAACTGCCGGGCGCTGCTCACAAGCCCGTCGGTGGCGCCAAGTGCCGAGTCGTCCTTCAAGCCCACGCCGGTAATGCCCAGGCTGCTGGCGCGGCCCAGCAGGTAGTGCAGCTTGTAGGCGGCGGCGTCCACGCCCAGACCGGCTGGGCGCACGTTGGATATGCAGTTGCGCTGCGCGTCTGTCAGGCCCACCCGGGGCGCCCAACTCAGGTAGATGCCCATGCTGTCGGGCGAGCTTAGGCCCGGCCGCTCGCCAATGAGCACCACCACCGCCCGCGCGCCCAAGGCCTGGCCCACTTCGTCGCCCACGGCCACCCGAGCCTGCTCCACCAAGGCCACGGGCGCCAGCCGCCATGGCGCTTGGGTATCCGACTGCAGGCGCTCGCGCAGCGCCGCGATCAGCGGCACCGCGTTTTGGTGCACCGCCAGGGCGGACAAGCCATCGGCTACTACCACCGCCAAGTCGTAAGGTACGGCGACCCGTGCCTTGGCCATGTAGTGGCTCAAAGCCTGCAGCGAGGGCGCGCTCAGGCGCCGGCCCAAGTCCGGGCGCTGCAAATAAGTGTTGCGGTCAGCGGCGGCACTGTGCAAATGCAGCGTGGGCAAGCCCGCGCGCTCTAGCTCTGCCGCCAGGCCCGCAGCGTCAAAGGGCAGATGCACCGCATCGCGCGCCTGGGCGTGGGCGAGCTGAAAATCAAGATGCGCCGCCGTGGGCAGGCTGTGGCCGGCGCGCCCGAGCGCAATGCGCGCGTCGGTAAAGCGTTTGAGCGTGCTCCAGGGTGCGGGGGTGACCAGCGTCGCCGGGTTCTGGGCAGATGCAACATGAGCCGGACTGTCTGGGGCAGAACCGTCCGGTATCGACGTAACGGGGACAGGCTGCGTGCTCATGCCGCGTCCAATCGCTGCAAGGTTTTGGCAAAACGCGAGGGCATAGCGGGCAAGAGGCGCGAGCCCGTGCCGCCTTCAAATATCTCCATCTGCTGCAGCCAAGCTTCAAACTCGGGCGCGGCGCGCAGGCCCAGGGTTTGGCGCATCACCAGCGCGTCATGGAATGACGTGCTTTGGTAGTTGAGCATGATGTCGTCCGCCCCCGGCACGCCCATGATGAAGTTGCAGCCAGCCGCGCCCAGCAGGGTCAGTAGCGCGTCCATGTCGTCCGAATCCGCCTCGGCGTGGTTGGTGTAGCAAACGTCGCAGCCCATGGGCACGCCCAGCAGCTTGCCGCAAAAGTGATCTTCCAGGCCAGCGCGGATGATTTGCTTGCCGTTGTACAAATACTCGGGCCCGATAAAGCCCACCACCGTATTCACCAGCAAAGGCTTAAACGCCCGCGCCACCGCGTAGGCCCGCGCCTCAATGGTTTGTTGGTCGCAGCCATGGTGCGCCCCGGCCGATAAGGCGCTGCCTTGGCCGGTCTCGAAATACATCACGTGCGCGCCCCGTTGACCATCGTCAAACACGCTGCCGCGCTGCAGCGACAAGGCGGCCTGCTGCGCTTGGGCCAACAAGTCCAGGTCAATCCCAAAGCTGCGGTTGGTGCCCTCGGTGCCGCCTACGGACTGGAACACAAGGTCTACCGGCGCGCCGCGTTCTATGGCTTGCAAGGTGTTGGTTACGTGGGTGAGCACGCAAGACTGCGTGGGAATGCGGTAGCCAGCAATCACCTCATCAAGCATGTGCAAGAGCTTTACGACCTGCGCCACGTTGTCGGTGGCCGGGTTGATGCCGATGACCGCGTCGCCGCAGCCGTGCAGCAGGCCATCAAGCAGGCTGGCCGCAATGCCAACGGCGTCGTCGGTGGGGTGGTTGGGCTGCAAGCGCGTGGCCAGGCGGCCGGGCAAGCCAATGGTGCCGCGAAAGCGGGTGACCACGCTGCATTTGCGCGCAATCAGCACCAGGTCTTGCAGGCGGCAGATTTTGCTCACTGCGGCCACCATCTCGGGCGTCAGGCCCGGCGCGAGCGTCGCCAGCGTGGCGGTGGTGGCCGCGTCGCCCAGCAGCCAGTTACGAAAGTCGCCCACCGTCAGGTGCGCCACCGGGGCAAAGGCGGCCGCGTTGTGCGTATCCAAAATCAGGCGGGTGACTTCGTCTTCTTCATAGGGCACGACGCATTCGTTCAAAAACGTTTTGAGCGGCAGCGCGGCCAGCGCCATTTGGGCGGCAAGGCGCTCTTGCATGGTCTGGGCCGCTACGCCGCTGAGCTGGTCGCCCGAGCGCGCCGGGGTGGCCCGCGCCATTAGGGTGCGCAGATCGGCGAATGGGTAGCGCTGGCTACCGATGGTGTGCGAATAAGCCATGGCAATGCGGATGGGCGCGGGGCGCCGTTACGGGCGGGCGCCCATTGTCGGCCAAAGGCAGCGCAGCGACCACAGTTCAGGGCGTTTGGGTGCCCCATTTTTGCCAGCGCTGCCAATATTCCAGCGCCACGCGGTAGGTGTTGATTTGCACCTGCACAGTTTGCGCAATGTCGTGGCCGTAGCCGCCGCCCATGGCAAAGGCCAGTGGGATCTTGCGCGCAAAGCACCAGTCAAACACCCGCCGGTCGCGGGCTTGCAGGCCATCAAAGCTGAGTTTGAGGCGACCCAGGCGGTCGCCCTCGTGCGGATCGGCGCCCGCCAGGTACAGCACAAACCTGGGCACAAAGCGATCTTCCAGGGTTTGCAAGGCCAATTCCAGTGCGGCCAAATAGTCGTGGTCGGTGCAGCCGTCGGGCAGGACCACGTCCAGGTCGCTGGTTTCTTTGGCAAAGGGAAAGTTTTTTTCTCCGTGGACTGAGAGCGTGAACACCGAATCGTCATTCGCAAAAATGCGCGCCGTGCCGTTGCCCTGATGCACGTCCAGGTCAATGATGGCCACGTTCAAAGGCAGGCGGCGCTGACCCGGCGGTGGGCGCACACGGCCCCATTCGGCTTGCAGCACGCGGGCCGTGACGGCCAAATCGTTGAACACACAAAAGCCGCCACCCCGCTCAGAATAAGCGTGGTGCGTGCCCCCGGCCAGGTTGGCGGACACACCTTGGGCCAGCGCCACGCGCGCCGCCTGCAAAGTGCCGCCCACCGAGCGCCGCGCCCGCTCGGCCATGGCCGGGCTCCACGGAAAACCAATGTCACGCAAGATTTGGGCGTCTACCGACCCATTGGCAATTGCCGCGATATAGGCCGGGTGGTGGGCAAAGGCCAGCTCGGCGTCTATGGCCGCCGGGGCCTGCACAAACTGCACCTGGGGCAGTTGGGCCGCCAAGGCGTCGCGCAGCAACTGGTACTTGGCCATCGGAAAGCGGTGGCCCGGCGGCAAGGGGAGGACGAAGTTGTCGCTGTAAAACGCCTGCATGAAAGAAGGTGAGGCCAGGCTTGGTGCGTGCGTATTTAGTCCACGCGGGCGCCGGAGGCCTTGACCACCACCGCCCATTTTTTGATCTCCGCGTCAATCAGCGCGGCAAATTCTTGCGGGGTGTTGCCGCTGGGAATGGCGCCCTGGGCCAGCAGCTTTTCTTTGATCTCGGGCGAATTGAGCGCCTTGGCGGTTTCTTGCTGCAGACGGTTAACCACCGCCTGCGGCGTGCCAGCGGGTGCGAGCAGGCCAAACCAGCTGGTGGCGTCAAAGCCCTTGAGCGGCGCGGCCTCGGCAATGGTGGGCAGGTCGGGCACGGCGCCCGAGCGCTGGGCGCTGGTCACGGCAAAGGCCTTGAGCTTGCCCGACTTGATCAGCGCAATGGCCGAGGGCAGGTTGTCAAACATCACATCCACCTGGCCCGACACCAAGCCCAAAAGCGCGGGCGCCGAACCGCCGTAGGGAATGTGCGTCATGTAAATGCCGGTGGACGTCTTGAACAACTCGCCAGCCAGGTGGATGGACGTGCCGCTGCCGCTGGACGCCATGTTCAGCTCGCCGGGGTGTTTGCGCGCGTAGGCAATAAAGTCGGGCACCGTGTTGATGGCAAGGGCCTTGGCCCGCTCGGCGTTCATCACCATCACATTGGGCACACCGGCTACCAGGGTGATGGGCGCAAAGTCTTTTTGCGGGTCGTAGACCAGTTTGGCAAACAGCGACTTGTTGATGCCGTGGGTGCCCACGGTGCCCATGAGCAGCGTGTAGCCATCGGCCGCGGACTTGGCCACCTGCTCGGCGCCAATGTTGCCGCCCGCCCCGGCCCGGTTTTCAATAACAAAGGCCTGGCCAAAGGCCTTGGCCAACTCGGGCGCTACGGCGCGGGCCAGGATGTCGGTGGTGCCGCCGGGCGCAAAGGGCACCACGATCTTGACCGGCTTGCTGGGCCACGCAGTTTGGGCCTGGGCCAGGCCAGACGCAGCGCCCAGCGCAAACAGGGCCAAGGAAAAGAGACAATTTCGGCGAGCGGTGCGTTTTTGCATTTTTATAAATCCTGCGGTGGGCTAGAACATGGTGGCCTGCGGTGTGCGCAGCGCGCCCGATCAGGCGGCAAGGCGCAAAAGCAGGCCACGGCTGGCAATTGCAAGCCATTATGGAGCCAGCGCCCCGCACAATACATACCCAAAGCGGGGGTACAAACCCGCATCGACCGCCGTTTTTTGTGTGACTATTTTTTGCAAAGCGCCCACCACTATGACAACCACCACCCAGCCCACGGGCGCCAGTTTGTTGATAGACGCCTTGCTGGCCCAGGGCGTGAACACCGTGTTTTGCGTGCCAGGCGAGAGCTTTTTGGCCGCCATGGACGCCATGTATGCGCACCGCGACGCCATCCACCTGGTGGTGTGCCGCCACGAAGGCTCGGCCATGTTCATGGCCGAGGCACATGCCAAGGCCACCGGGCGCCCCGGCATTTGCTTTGTCACACGCGCCCCCGGCGCAGCCCAGGCCACCATTGGCCTGCACACCGCCCACCAAGACGCCACGCCGGTGATTTTGTTCATCGGCCAGGTAGCGCGCGACGCAATGGAGCGCGCCGCTTTTCAAGAAGTGGACTACCGCAACATGTTTGCGCCGATGTGCAAATGGGTGGCGCAGGTGGACGATGCCAGCCGCATGCCCGAGATGGTGAGCCACGCCTTTCATGTGGCCATGGCCGGTCGGCGCGGCCCGGTGGTGCTGGCCCTGCCCGAAGACGTGCTCAGCGGCCCCGCACTGGCGCCGGTGCGCGCAGTGCGCGCCGCCCAGAGCGTGCGCGCCACGCCCTCGGCCCCCGATCTGGCGCAGTTATTGGCCACGGTGGGTGCCGCCCAGCGCCCCTTGTTGATCGTGGGCGGCAGCGGCTGGACGGCGCAGGCCGTGCAAGACCTGCGCACGTTTGTACACGCCAGCGGCCTGCCCGTGGCCTGCTCTTTCAGGCGCCAAGACCTGTTTGACAACGACGACCCGCATTACGTGGGCGTGCTGGGCCTGGGCGCGGACGCCGGGCTGCACCGGGCGGTCAAAGAAGCAGACCTGCTGGTGCTGCTGGGCGCGCGCATGGGCGAGGTGCCTAGCGCGGGCTACACGCTGATTGATATTCCCCAGTCCCAGCAACTGCTGGTGCACGCCCTGCCCGAGGCCCAAGACCTGGGCCACCTGTACCGCCCCGACCTGGCCCTGCTAGCCACCATGCCGGAGCTGGCCCAGGCCCTGGCGGCGCTGCCCGTGGACGCATCCACGCGCCAGCGCCTGCAGCCCCGCACGCAGGCCCTGCGCTTGGGCTTTGAGCAATTTACCGCCATCCCCGCAGCGCAAGCCACCCCCGACACGGCCATTGACCTGGTGCAAACCTGGGGCCTGCTGCGCGCCCAGCTACCGGCCGACGTGGTGATTGCCAACGGCGCGGGCAACTACACCACCTGGGCGCACCGCTACTTTAGGTACCGGCAATTTGGCAGCCAACTGGCGCCCACCAGCGGCGCCATGGGCTATGGCCTGCCGGCAGCCATAGGCGCCAAACTGGCCCACCCGCAGCGCGACGTGCTGTGCCTGGCGGGCGACGGCTGCTTCATGATGAGTTCGCACGAACTGGCCACCGCCGTGCACCTGGCGCTGCCCATCGTCATCGTGGTGTTTGACAACCAGATGTACGGCACCATCCGCATGCACCAAGAAAAATTCTTCCCCCAGCGCACCCACGGCACCGCCCTGCACAACCCCGACTTTGTCGCCCTGGCCCAAGCCTTTGGCGCCCACGGCCTGCGCGTCACCCAGCCCGCCGCCCTGGTCGAGGCCGTGTTGCAAGGCTTTAAAGCCGACCGCCCTACCCTGATTCATGTGCTGACCGACCCAGAGAACATCAGCGCCGGGGCGACGCTGAGCGGGATACGGGCGCGCGGGCGGCAAACGGCCTAGCCGGGGAACCAGCCCGTCACTGCGAGGCCGCAGGCCGCGGCAGTCCACCGCCAGGCCGCCTCCCATTAACGTCACTGCGAGGCCGTGGCAGTCCACCGCGAGGCCGCCTCTCGTTAACGTCACTGCGAGGCCGCAGGCTGCGGCAGTCCACCGCAAGGCCGCCTCCCATTAACGTCACTGCGAGGCCACAGGCCGCGGCAGTCCACCGCCATTCAATGCTTTTTTAAAATATTGTTTCCACAATGGATATGATGCAGCCATAAAGAAACCGGGCGCTTGACCCGACAAGGCTACAAGGGCGGCACAGCATCCATGGCGACATTGATTCCGGCGATAGGCACATCGGCAGACAAGCTGCACGCCGAACTGCGCACTCTGATTGCCAGCAGCCGCCAGCGCCTGGCCGGTGCGGTGAACGCAGAGCTGACGCGTTTGTACTGGGCGGTGGGCGAAAGGCTGCGCACCGAGGTGCTGGGTGGGGCTGGCCGTGCTAAGTACGGCGCCAAGCTGCTGGACCAATTGGGTGCGCAACTGGCACAAGAATTTGGCCGGGGCTTTGAGTCCCGCAACTTGCGCCGCATGGTGAAATTTGCCGAGGCTTTTCCCGACCCGGCAATTGTGTCAACGCTGTCGACAAAATTGAGCTGGAGCCATTTGGTCGCCATCATTGCCCTGAAAAGCCCCCAGGCGCGCCAGCATTACGCACATCAGGCCGGGCAGCAAGCGTGGAGCGTTCGCGAGCTCCACCACCAAATAGAACGCAAAGCCTTCGAGCGCACAGCAATCGCCAGCAGCCAGGCGCCCACACTAAAGACCGAAGGCGCCGAACCGGAGGTCGTATTCAAAGACCCGTACTTCCTCGACTTTTTGGGCCTACGCCAAGGCCATGACGAAGGCGACCTAGAGGCCGCCATCCTGCGCCAGTTAGAAGCCTTCATCCTGGAACTAGGCCGGGGCTTTGCGTTTGTAGAACGGCAAAAGCGCATGGTCATCGACGGTGACGACTTTTACCTGGACTTGCTCTTCTTTCACCGCCGCCTGCACCGCCTGGTGGCCATTGAACTCAAGCTGGGCCACTTCAACGCCGCGCACAAAGGCCAGATGGAGCTGTACCTGAAATGGCTGGACAAGCACGAGCGCCAGCCGGACGAGGAAACGCCCATCGGCCTCATCCTGTGCGCCGAGTCCAGCCGCGAACAGGTGGAGCTGCTGCAAATGCACAAAGACGGCATCACCGTGGCCGAGTACTGGACCGAACTGCCACCCAAAGCGGAACTGGAGCAAAAGCTGCATGCGGCTTTGCTTGAGGCGCGCGAGCGGTTGGCGCGGCGCGGGGTGTTGTTGGGGGACTTGGATGGTGAGGGATCTCATAAAGGGCTGCGAAGGCCTGAAGTTGCCTTTGGAGGCGTTGGTTGGCATAGGGCACATGCCTGCGAAGGGCGAAGAAGAGCAAGAGGCAGCGCCTGTGTCTTATGTGGCGGCAACTTGGGCTACGCAGGGGCTGGTGGTTTGAGTGGGTGAGGATGGGCGGTTTAGGCTGGGCCGAGCAAGCATTTAATTAGTGCAACCACCGGTAACCAGGTTTTGCGACATAGTAGTCTGAGCGTTGGTCAGGCATCAATTTTGGAGTTTGGAAATGGACGATGCAGTAATAAGTGAAGAAGCAAGTATTGCTGGAGCGAAGCCAGCATTGGTCGAGTACTTTTGCATTGAGGGGTTGTTCGGGTATAGATCAGTAAGCCTGAGTTCAAAGTATGCAGCAACCGTTTTGATTGCAAAAAATGGGGCGGGGAAAACTACTTTGTTGGGCGCATTAGATGCATTCTTGAAGTGTCAGTTCGGCCGACTCAATGAACTCCAGTTTTCGAAGATTGAATGTCGTCTGAAAGGTATTGCAAAAACACTTGTATTGACTAAGGCAGATCTCGATGAGGTCATGCTCTTTGCAGATAACGGCGACTTGATCCGAACGGCTAAGCAGTATGAAATAGAACCGATTGATTTGTTTCATTTTGTTGTTAGTGAATATCCGTCTTTAAAGGGGGACTTACGCGAATTACGAGACCATCCATTTTTCCGTAAGATATTCATGAGAACAGAACATACACTCAGTAGCACAAGAGCATTATTCGAGCAACTTGAGCTATCCATTGGAGCCAAGAACGAAAGAATTGACTTAATTCGCACCAGCATCAAATTGGCTTTGACTGATATTGAAATCGTATACCTTCCGACATACCGCCGTATTGAATTATCGCTGCCTGAGGTCGACGATCCGAGAACCGGAAGAAGGCCAATTAGTATTCAAAGCAAATTGGGGTTGAGTCGCCGCAGTCTTCAATCTGGCGACATTCAGTTTGGTCTCTCTGACATCTCAGAGAGGTTATCTAGGCTGAATCAAGATATGCTCATTGAATCAAATCAAGGGTATAGAGAAATCAGCGCGAACATCATCAATGATTTGATAAGCGGTGCATTTGAACGGGAGAGTCCCAGCCTTGAAGAACGGCCCAGTAAAGAGGCTTTAAATCTTTTCTTCTCGCGATTGCGGGACGGTAGGCAATATGTTGGTCCCTACTCTGATTTGCAAATCCCTAACCTTGAGCACATTTACAGCGAAGAAAACATTCTCGAGAACTCAAAAAAATTCTTGAGGTACTTCCTAGGAAAACTCAATTCAGTAATGCAAAAGACTCGCGACGTCGAGGGGGTGGTTGAGGAATTTATAAAAAACTGCAATCGCTACTTATCATCACATGATGAAAGCGTAGAGGTTGGGAAAAGAACAACTCGTCGGCCGGTCTATGACGACAGCAAAGTCCTAACGCTGAATAGAAAGGACTTAAGGGTCACTGTCTCAAGTGTGCATGCCAACCGAAAATTCCCTTGGACTCGCTCTCGTCTGGGGAGAAGCAGATGATTTCACTTTTTGCACGCCTCTACCTCTATCCAAAAAAGAAAATTTTGCTTATCGACGAACCAGAGCTTTCATTGTCGATTGACTGGCAGCGCAAAATATTAGTGGACATTGTCAGAGCACAATCGTGCCAGCAGATCATCGCAATTACCCACTCGCCTTTCGTATTCGACAACGCTCTAGAACCATTTGCGACTCCATTAAAACTGCGTATTGATACCAACGCGCCTAACGAGGCAATCGCTGGCGAAGAGGAGGACGAGGCGCATGACGAATGATGTTGAACGCGCAGCGAGATGCTCGTTAATTGAGTCGATGAAATATGCGCGAGATGTTTCAGCGGTAATGAAATCCCAATTAGCGGCTCTACGGGCAGTCGATCCAGACGTTTGTGTAATCGCGTTTGAGGGTATTGATGACAAGACCGTCTACTACCACTGGATAAGGCAAATAGTTCCAGAGTTTGTATATGAACCTTTTCTTTGTAAAGGAAAGAGTAAGGTGTTGCAGTTAAAGAAAATGCTTGAGCAGGACCTAGGTGGGCTAAGTAACGGTATTCTTTTCGTCATTGATCGGGACTTTGATGATCTATGTGGACATCAAAGCGCCGAAGAGCTTTTCATGACTCAAGCATATTCTTTCGAGAATTACCTTGTCAATGAAAGCGTGCTGGACGAATTGTTGAAAAATGAGCTGCACTGCCATTCTGCGCCAGCTTGCAGGGAGGACATCCGGCAACTATTTCGCACGCAATACACTGACTTTTTGAGTGTCACGAAAGAACTAAATTACCGGTTATTCGTAGCGAAAAAGTATCGAATCCAAAGGGGGAAGGATTTGCCGAAAACACTGAGTCGAATTGCTAATGTAACGCTTTCTAACGTGACGTCGGCGCAAGAGCCAGTTTACGCACAAGCAGTATTGGCGCGAGAGCCAACGGAGCAAGAGTATGCAGAACTAAGTGCTGAATTTTTGAATTTAGATCCAGAGAAACGATATCGTGGAAAGTTTTCATTGATGTTTTTTGTCATTGGCTCAGACTGTTAGCCAATGAAAGGAACAATGCGTCGTCCAAGCTTTTCAGTGGTTTGGATTGTGATGGGTTGGTAGCCCGGCAACAGTTCACTTTAGACAGTTTGGCTGCCCGGGCGCCGCATCCGCCAGGTTTGCGAGAATTCCTGCTTCGCGTTGCATGACAGTGGCAGGTCTGTTGGCCAGTTGAAGGGCTCATTATCTGTATGGCTTAACCAAATACCAAAGGGACCGGACTCGGAAGAAAAGCACCAGTTTCGATTTACAAATCGATCTCTTTTGACCAGATGACCGATTGGACGACAACCAACAAAAAACAGGTCGCACCGCCATGCATGAAATCATCTGCCCCCACTGCCACAAAGCCTTCAAGATCGATGAAGCTGGCTACGCCGATATCCTGAAGCAAGTTCGCGACGGCGCTTTTGAGCAGCAGTTGCATGAGCGCCTTGAATTGGCAGAGC
This sequence comes from Comamonas sp. lk, assembly GCA_945898115.1. Classification (GTDB taxonomy): domain Bacteria; phylum Pseudomonadota; class Gammaproteobacteria; order Burkholderiales; family Burkholderiaceae_C; genus Allorhodoferax. Next base: position 7,230 of record CAMDHS010000033.1, on the reverse strand, counting down.
AAGACAAACGCGATGCCGTCGAGCTTGCGCAGGCTAAAGCCGCCAGCGAAGTGCAGAAGTCTGCGGTAGCCAAGGATTCTGAAATCCAGGCGCTCAAGGCCAGGCGCGACAAGCTGGCTGCTGCAGAGCTGGCCGAGGCAAAGCTTGCGAGCGGGCTGCAGCATGCCGCCGCGACCAAAGACGCAGAAATTCAAGGGCTGAAGGCAAAACTAGACGCCACCGCGCTTGCACAAAAGCTGGCGATCACCGAGGCTTTGAGTGTGGTCGAGCGGGAACGCGACGAGTTGAAGAATGGCCTGGCGCGGCACTGCCAAATGCAGTTCAAGGAAACTCGCGCCGCGCATGCACTACGTTGACCACCTTAATGGAAGTAGCTGTGACCTGGTAACAGATGATGTAGTTGGGGTGAGTCACAAGCTCTCGCAAGCCCGGGACACGTTGGCTTGATTTGAAAAGATACGGATGCTCTGCCGCGTGTTCCAAATCCTGCTCAATGCGCTCAAAAAGCCGATCAGCGGCTTTCTCGTTTCGCTCTGCGATGTAGTCCAATATCTCAAGCAGATCGAGTTTGGCGCTTGCCGTCCACTCAATCAGCAGCACGCGCTTCCTTCTTGGCCGCCAGCAAGGCGCGGGCTTCAGCCATAACTTTGTCGTGAGGAATACTGGGGCGTGGGTCGTCAAGGCTGGCCTGCACCTTGGCCTTGAGCCACGCTGTGTAGCTGGTTTCCTGCTCTTCGGTTTCAAATTCGGACACGAGAGGGGACAAAATTGCTGGGGTCATGCTGATTTCTCCGCGCAAATATTCAGTTTGCGAAAGTCTACTCTCATGTTGGGGAAAGGGATGCGGGGAGATTACCGAGTACGTGGTGCGGCCGCAGTTCTTTGTGCCCCTGATCACGCTGCTGCGCAATGCCGCTTTAAACGCGATGAAGTACAAGTCCGAGCTGGCCCTGGTGCGCTCGCAGAACGTGGACATCACGAAGTTCGAAACCCAGCTCGACGAATTCAAGACGTCGTTTGGGCGCAATTGGCGCCTGGCCTCCGAAGGCTTTGAAGAAGCCGTCAAACGCATCGACGAAGCGATCAAGGACTTGGAAAAAACCAAGGAAGCGCTGCACAAGTCAGCGAACAATTTGCGCCTGGCCAACGACAAGGCCGACGATCTGACGATCAAGAAGCTCACAAGGGGCAACCCGACGATGGCGGCCAAGTTCGCGGAGCTCAAAAATATTTGACGCAACCCACCCCGGAGCCCCCTATGCAACTCGGCTACACCATCCTCTACGTCCCCGACGTACCCGCCACGCTCAAGTTCTACGAAGCCGCCTTCGGCCTGACCACGCGGTTTCTGCATGACAGCGGTGACTACGGCGAGCTGGAGACCGGCAGCACGGTTTTGGCGTTTTCAGCGCACAGTCTGATGCAGCAGTTGGGCAAGAACCCGCAGGCGGCCAGCCCCACCGCGCCCTGCTTTGAGATTGCGCTGTGCAACCCAGATGTAGCCGCCGCGCTGGAGCGCGCCGTGGTCGCCGGGGCCACGCCCATGCGCCCGGTAGAGGTGATGCCTTGGGGCCAGACGATTGCTTATGTGGCGGACATCAACGGCTTTTTGGTGGAGCTGTGAACGCCCATGGCATAAAGCAAAGGACAGCACCGCTTGCGTCTAAGCTGCTACTGTTCCGGCAAGGCTTGCGCCGCCTATGGGCGCAACAGCTACTCTGGGCACGGGTGGCTCGGTGGCTGCTTAAAGTTGCGGCTGGCGACCAGCTTGTCTCAAGATTTCCAGCTCCGGTACTAAAACCGAGTACGGACAACTAAAATCGGCCGCCTACACCCCCGCAATTCAGCGCATGCACCCCACCCTATTCACCATCGGCTACGAGGGCCTGACCATTGAGGCCTTTATTGCGCGCCTGCAAACCGCGCAGGTGAAGACCATTGTGGATGTGCGAGAACTGCCGCTTTCGCGCAAAAAGGGGTTTTCAAAATCCGCCTTCTGTGCAGCGCTGGCGGCGCATGGCATAGCCTATGTGCACATGCCCGCGCTGGGTTGCCCAAAGCCCATCCGCAACCAGTACAAATTAGACGGCGACTGGCAGGCCTACACCAAAGCGTTTTTAGCCTACATCGGCACCCAAGAGGCTTCGCTGCGCGAGCTGGTCAAGCTTGCCCAAGCCACCGCAGCCAGCCTGGTGTGCTTCGAGGCGGACTTCAGCATGTGCCACCGCACCTATGTGGCACGCGCGGCACGCCAACTGGGCGGCCCCACCGTGACCCACCTGAGCGCTAAAACAACGCTGCCTGATTTGGGTTTTCAGCAGGCGGCCTAGGCGGGTAGATTACGCTGATCAACAGCCACTGGACTAGGCAGGTGCGGCGCCCACCGGGTTACGGCGCTTATCCCCAATAACTAAGCCCCAGCCCCTCAACCCAACAAAACCCCCACCCCCACCGCAATCACCCCCAGCACCACCAAAGCCAGCACCCGCGTGCCCGTCGAATCTTTTGAGGCGGGTGTGCCCTCGGGCAGCAGCTTGTCGCCGCTGACCATCGGGGTGATCAGGTCGATCTTGCGTTTGTGGCGGTAATACAGCACCGTGGCCACGTGCAGCGCCAAGAGCGCAAACACAGCAATCTTGCCGATGCTGGTGTGGTAACGGGTGGCCAGGCTCACCCACTGGCCGCTGGCATAGGGCACCAGGGGCCCGGCGGTGGCGATTTCATCGTCGCTAAACAGGCCGGCCGTTACCTGCAAACCCATCGCCAGCAGAATAGCCAGCACCGACCAGGCGCCCATCGGGTTATGGCCAACGCTGCTCGGGCGTTGCGCAAACGGCGTGCGCGCATAGGCCAGCGCGGCCGCCGGGCTAGACACAAACTGCGCAAACCGCGACCAATAGCCGCCCACCCAGCCCCACACCAGCCTAAACAGCAGCAAGGCCAATACGGTGTAGCCGCAGCGAAAGTGCCACTCCATGGCGCTGCCGCCAATCTGCGCGGTGGCGATCAGCCCAACAAAAGCCAAAATCAAAGCGCCATGAAAAAGGCGGGTTGGCAAGTCCCAAATGCGTACCAGGTTCAACGTGATCTCCCTTGTGTGCCCCGCGGCGGGGGTGAATGCAGTCTATACAACCCTGCGCGGGTAGCCCTTGGCTTTGCGGCCCGGCGGCAATGATGCAGATCAAAATAAATGACCTTGCTGGTGCCATGCCGCCAAAACCGTGGTCAAAATACCAACGGGCAATTTTGCCCCCCTTTTTTGAAAGAGCTGCCCATGAAGACCCTCGCCCGCACGCTGCTGATCACCGCCGCCACCCTGCTGGTTTGCGCCCCCACCTGGGCCCAATTTGCCAAGGCCGAAGACGCCATCAAATACCGCAAAAGCGCCCTGTTTGTGATGCAACAAAACTTTGGCCGCGTGGCCGCCATGGCCGCTGGCAAAGCGCCGTTTGACGCCAAAGTAGCACTCGACAGTGCCACCAACGCCGAGTTTGTAGCCAAGCTGCCCTGGGCGGCTTTTGGCGAAGGCACCGACAAGGGCGACACCAAGGCCAAGCCCGAAATCTGGCTCGACAAGCCCAAGTTCAACGACTACGCCGACAAGATGCAAGCCGAAATGGCCAAGCTCTCGGTCGCCGCCAAAACCGGCAACCTGGACACGATCAAGGTGGCTGTGGGCGGCGTAGGCGGCACCTGCAAGAGCTGCCATGATGCGTTTCGGCAGTAAGGCGTAATTGGCGGTCGCAGCGCAGCCCTGGATTGCCGCGCTGCGCTCGCAATGACGGACATCCACCGTCACTGCGAGGCCGCAGGCCGTGGCAGTCCATGAACCCTGGCTTGCAGCGCAGTCATAAGTCCTAATTCGCAGAGCAGCCATGAGTCACAGTGCATAGCGCAGCCTTGGATTGCCGCGCTGCGCTCGCAATGACAGCCCCCTACGTCACTGCGACTCCGCAGGCCGTGGCAGTCGAGCCTATCCCGGCGGCGAATCCAGCCCCAGCCCCTAGCGCCTGCGCATCACATGCACAAACTCTTGGCCCAGGGTTTGCTGGTCTAGCAGGGTGTTGCCGGTTTGTTTGGCAAAGGCCTGAAAGTCGCGGATCGAGCCAGCGTCGGTGGACACCACTTGGAGCACCTGGCCGCTTTCCATGCCGGTGAGCGCGCGTTTGGCTTTGAGGATGGGCAGCGGGCAGTTCAGGCCGCGGGTGTCGATTTCGATGTCAATGGTGTAGTCGGTGGACATGGGGTGGTCTTGCGGGCTAGGTGGACGGGGTTGCGGGGGCTTCGCGCTTGGGCCACTCCACAAACTGCGGCGTGTGGCCGCGCGATGTCAGCCAGTCGGCCAGGGCGTAGCCGGTGCCTGCGGGCCAGCATTTCAGGTCTTGCGGCGCGTACATGCGGTAATCCACCAGCTCGGGCGACAGGCGCACTTCGCCGTGGCAGACCGCGTGGTAGGCGATGATGATCTGGTTCATGCGCTGAAAGTCATACACGCCCACGAGTTTGAGTTCGTCGGTGACCAGATTGGTTTCTTCGGCGATTTCGCGCGCAATACCTTCTTGCGGCGTCTCACCGGCCTCCATAAAGCCGGTAATCAGCGCATACATCTTGCCCGGCCAGGCAGCGTTGCGGGCCAGCAATATTTGGCCGTCCACTTCTACGATGCCCGCCAGCACGGGCGTGGGGTTGTTCCAGTGGGTGTAGTCGCAGGCGGTGCAGCGCAGGCGCACTTTGTCGCCACCGTCTTCCAACTGGCTGATCAGGGCCAGCGGCGTGGCGCACTGGGGGCAAAATTTGAAAGCGTGGCTCATGGGCTGTGACTCAAAAATGGGGTTCTAAAAACAGGCTCAGGCCGGAAACACGCCGGTAGACAAATAGCGGTCGCCCCGGTCGCACACGATGAAGACGATGGTGGCGTCTTGCACTTCGCTGGCAATTTGCTGCGCCACCCAGCAGGCGCCAGCGGCTGAGATACCGGCAAAAATGCCCTCTTCGCGCGCCATGCGGCGGCACATTTCTTCGGCATCCAGCTGGCTCACGTAGCGCAGTTCGTCCACATTGGCCGGGTCATATATCTTGGGCAAATAGGCCGGCGCCCATTTGCGAATACCCGGAATGCGCGAGCCCTCAGACGGCTGGGCGCCAATGATGCGGATGGCCGGGTTCTTTTCTTTAAGGTAACGCGCCACGCCGGTAATGGTGCCGGTGGTGCCCATGGCGCTCACAAAATGGGTGACGCGGCCCTGCGTGTCGGCCCAGATTTCGGGGCCGGTGGTCTCGTAGTGCACGCGCGGGTTGTCCTGGTTGGCAAACTGGTCGAGCACTTTACCCTTGCCCTCCGACTGCATTTTTTCAGCCAGGTCGCGGGCATATTCCATGGCGCCGCTCTTGGGCGTGAGGATGAGTTCGGCGCCAAAAGCCTTCATGGTTTGCACCCGCTCTATCGACAAGTCCTCGGGCATGATGAGCACCATGCGGTAGCCCTTGATGGCCGCCGCCATGGCCAGCGCAATGCCAGTATTGCCAGACGTGGCCTCAATCAAAGTATCGCCGGGCGCAATGTCGCCGCGCTCTTGTGCGCGCTGGATCATGGACAGCGCCGGGCGGTCTTTCACCGAGCCGGCCGGGTTGTTGCCCTCGAGCTTGCCAAGTACGACGTTGTTGCGGGCGGAATTGTCGGCAGCGCCTATGCGTTGCAGGGCGACGAGTGGCGTTTTGCCAATGGCATCTTCGAGTGTGGGGTAAGCGTTAGGGTTGGGCATGGGCTTAAATGTGCCAGAAGTTGAGAGGGGCACGGGCGCGGCGCGGTCCCAAACGGGCTGCGCGCGGCGGATGCCGCCGGGCCTGAAACAACGCCACGCTGGGTGCCGACAAATTCGCCCGTCAAAGCGCGAATATCTTGCCCGGGTTCATGATGTTGTGCGGGTCCAGCGCCAATTTGATGGCGCGCATCATGCCGATGGCGCCAGCGCCTGCCTCGGCCACCAAAAAGTCCATTTTGTGCAAGCCCACGCCGTGTTCGCCGGTGCAGGTGCCGCCCAGGCGCAGCGCGCGGGCCACCAGCAAGCTGTTAAGGTGTTCGGCCGTTTCGCGCTCGGAGGCGCTGTTGGGGTCAATCAAATAGCCCATGTGGAAATTGCCGTCGCCCACGTGGCCCACCATAAAGTAGGGAATGCCTGCGGCATTGGCCTCGTCCACCGATTCAAGCAAGGCGTCCGCCAGTTTGGATATGGGCACGCAGGTGTCGGTGGTAATGCAGCGGCAGCCGGGGCGCGACTGCACGCCGGCAAAGTAGGCGTTGTGCCGCGCGGTCCACAGGCGGGTGCGTTCTTCGGGCGTGCTGGCCCATGCAAAGCCGTGGCCGTGGTTGTCATTCACGATGTCTTGCACCGTGGCGATCTGCTCTTGCACGCCCGCCGGCGAACCGTGAAACTCCATCAGCATCATCGGGCCCTCAGCCAGCCCGAGCTTGGAATGCTGGTTGACGATGCGCACCGTGTTGCCGTCCAGCAGCTCGCAGCGCGCAATCGGCACGCCCATCTGGATGATGGCAATCGTGGTGTTGACGGCGTCAGCCAGCGTAGAAAAGGCGCAGGTGGCGGCCATCACCGCCTCGGGCAGCGGATAGACCTTGAGCGTGATTTCGGTCATCACGCCCAGCGTGCCTTCGCTGCCGACCATCAGGCGCGTGAGGTCGTAACCGGCAGAAGACTTGCGCGCGCGGGTGCCGGTGCGGATGATTTCGCCGCTGGCGGTCACCACTTCCAGCCCGAGCACGTTGTCGCGCATGGTGCCGTAGCGCACCGCGTTGGTGCCGCTGGCGCGGGTGGCGCTCATGCCGCCCAGGGACGCGTCGGCGCCGGGGTCAATCGGAAAAAACAAAGCACTGCTCTTGAGCGCCTCGTTGAGCTGCTTGCGCGTCACGCCGGGTTGCACGGTCACGGTCAGGTCTTCGGGGTGGATGGCCACGATCTGGTTCATGCGCCCCAAGTCAATGCTGATGCCGCCTTGCACCGCCAGCAAATGGCCTTCCAGCGACGAGCCCACGCCAAACGGAATCACCGGCACCCGGTACTGGGCCGCGAGCGCCACGGCGGCGGCCACGTCTGCGGTGGACTCGGCAAATACCACGGCGGCGGGCGGCGGCGCCACCAGGGCCGATTCGTCGCGCCCGTGCTGCTCGCGCACGGCCTGGCCGGTAGAGCACCGGGTGCCAAAGTGCGCCTTGAG
>CAMDHS010000032.1 GCA_945898115.1 Comamonas sp. lk | reverse complement strand
CGCCGCTAGCCACTGCAGGTGGCACAGCCTTCGCAACGACCAGCCCTTTCGCTGCGTTTTCGATACCTAGGCCGTAGAGCAACATGGCGCACCCAGCGACTTCAAGATCGTACAAATTTTGAAGACCTTCGCTCGATACACCTTTGTGTAACTTTTCCAGGTCAGCAGCGTAAGCATCAAAAACGAGATCACCGCTGCGTCTTAATCTTTTCGCCGTGAGGAGCCAGGCACTTGGACTATTCCCCGTTAACTCAAATGTTTCATCGAGTAATTTGCTTCCCATATCGGTTTTGCCTCACAGTTTGTCAGTCAAAAGATTAAAGCAATCTATTGATGTGATTTTGAAATTGGTTATATTTTGCAAATGCAAATTGGAGTCTATATGCCTTGGGCGCCCTTGTGGCTTTGTCACCCGACAAAAGGGGCCACCCACGTGACATAAGTGTCACGGATCAAAAGGCACAGGCGTATCTATTGACCACCGGTCAACAACCCGTCGCGGGTTTGCCGCGTGAATCAGTCCTTGCGCCAATAGTGGTACCGCCACGCAGTAGCAAACCCCGCCTTGCGATACAAGCCCTGCGCCACCGCGTTGTCATCTTCCACCTGCAAAAACACGCGGTGCACGGCTTGCGCTGCCGCGTGCGCAGCCAGTCCGGCCAGGATGCGCGAGGCCAAACCCCGGCCCTGGGCGCCGGGTGCGGTGCGCATGCCGTGGATGCTGAGCCAGCCTTGGCTGATCGACCCGGTGCCGGCCGCTAGCGCTTGACCGTTCTCGCTGACGTGGGCATACACCACGTGGCGGCTGCGGCTCAGCAATTGCACGCGATTGGCACCGTCTACCGGGTCAAAGCCATCAGCGGTGTAGACGGCGGCCCAAGGCGCGCTGGGTGCGGCGTTTAGCGTGGCTGCGTCCGGTGGGGCCAGGCGCAGCAGCCCGGTGAGTTCGGCCATTTGCACCAGTACGCCGTGGTGCCCGGAGTAGCCCATCGCGTACAGCGCGTCGCCTATGTCGGGGCGGATCAGATCCTCGGGCAGGCGAAACACGGTGGGCCGTTGGCGCTGCCGGTAGTGCGCCTCAATTTGGAGCAATTCGGGCAGCGTAAGCGGCGTGTGCGCCAGCGGCACCGCGCTTTGCGCGCGGCCAATGGGCAGGGGGTCATAAGGTAGCAGCCAGCCGGGAATCTCATGGACTTCGGCCGGGCACACCGCGTCCAAAGTGGCGCGTTCGATGGATGCAATGTCGCTGGGGTTCATCATGCCGGGGATTGTCGTGCAGGCGCTGCCCTAAACTTGGCGCCCTGTATGACACTTGCCGCACCCGTCTTCGCCCCAAACGATTCGCCTGACACCTCCACCAAGTTGGTGCTGGGCTTTGAGTCGTCTTGCGACGAAACCGGCGTGGCGCTGGTGGCCCTGCGCGGGGGCGAGGTGCCGGTCTTGCTGGCCCACGCTTTGTACAGCCAAGTGGAAATGCACCAGGCCTTTGGTGGCGTGGTGCCCGAGCTGGCCAGCCGCGACCACATTCGCCGCGTGCTGCCGCTCACCGAACAGGTGCTGACCCAAGCGCAGCGCAGCCTGGCTGACGTGGACGTGGTGGCTTACACGCGCGGCCCCGGTCTGGCGGGCGCTTTGCTGGTGGGCGCGGGCGTGGCCTGTGCGCTGGCTGCCGCCTTGGATAAACCGGTGCTGGGCGTGCACCACTTAGAAGGCCATTTGCTCTCGCCATTTTTAAGCGCAGACCCGCCGCAGTTTCCGTTTGTGGCGCTGCTGGTCTCGGGTGGCCACACCCAGCTGATGCGGGTGGACGGCGTGGGCCGCTACGAACTGCTCGGCGAAACCATTGACGACGCCGCAGGCGAAGCCTTTGACAAATCTGCCAAGCTCATGGGCCTGGGCTACCCTGGCGGCCCGGCGCTGGCCGCACTGGCCGCCAAGGGCAACCCGCAGGCGTTTGCCCTGCCGCGCCCGCTGCTGCACAGCGGAAATTTAGATTTTTCGTTTGCCGGCCTGAAAACTGCCGTGCTGGTGCAGTCGCAAAAAATGGTGGCAGCGCAGGGCGACGTGGCCTGGAACGGTTCGGCATCGGGCGTCAAGTTGGCCTCTGGCGCCACGCCGGGTTTTGAAGATTTGCCCTTGCAAGCGCGCGCCGATCTGGCGGCGTCTACCCAGGCGGCTATCGCGGATGTGTTGGTCAAAAAATCGATCACCGCGCTAAAAAACACCGGCCTTAAGCGCCTGGTGGTGGCCGGCGGCGTGGGCGCCAATACCAGCCTGCGCGCTCAGCTCAATGCCGAATGCGCCAAGCGCGGCGTGCGCGTGCATTACCCCGAGTTGCATTTGTGCACCGACAACGGCGCCATGATCGCCATGGCTGCGGCCATGCGCCTGCAAAGCGGCTTGCAGGCTGCGCGCTTTGACTATGCGTTTGACGTCAAACCGCGCTGGCCGCTGCACGCGCTCTAGGCGACAGCGGCCCCTGGCTTGCGCCGTTTAGGCAATCGCCAACTCAGCCACTTTGCTCACGGGCACCAATTTGGCCAAAGTCAGGCTCAGCACGCCGTTTTCCAGGCTGGCGCTGCTGGCGGCGCTGTCAATGTCCTGGCCAAACTCGTAGGCCGCGCGGTAGCGCCGGGGTGCGTCTACTTTGGACTCGATGCGCACAATCGCACCTTCAATGCTGATGCACAACTGGTCTTTGGTAATGCCGGGCACATCGAGCGTAAGCACAAACTGCTTTTCGTCCTGGGTAATAGCAGCGTCTTGCGCGGCGGGGCTGCGTGATGATGCCACGGCGTTTTCCAAAAACTGAGCCGCAGAACGACCGGCCTGGGCGTAGACTCGGCGGCGCAGCGGGTGGTCAAAAGCCGTGCCAAAACCAGCGACCAAAGGGGAGGGGGGCGGTAGCAAAAAACATAGACACTCCAAGTACACTGCGCGGCCCCCACAGTGGGCGCCGCATGGACCAGAGGTGCGCGCATTCCCCCGCAATTCAAGCTTTTTTCTGCATGTTTATTCTTCTCCCCTGGCCCTTGAAATCTCTTTTGCTGGCGCTATGTGCGCCGACTTTTTGCTTGTTGAGCGGCATGTCTATGGCGCAAACGCAGGCCTCTGCGCCCCTTAAATTGGCCTTGATCGAAGGCCTGAGCGGCGCCAACGCCAACGGCGGCGAAGCCGTGTTTCGCAACCTGGCTTGGGCGGTAGAACGCGTCAACGCGCGCGGCGGTGTAGCGTCTGCGGGCGCTGCTGCGCCCAAGCAAGTGCTGGTGCTGGATCGCATGGACAGCAAGGGCCAGACCGAAGAGGCGCTGTCCAACCTGCGCCTGGCCATCGACGGCGGTGCGCGCTTTGTGCTGCAAGGCAATTCCTCGGCCACGGCGGCGGCGCTGATCGACGCCATCAACAAACACAACGAGCGCGAGCCTGCCAAGCGCGTGCTGTTTTTGAACTATTCGGCGGTAGACCCGTCGCTCACCAATGAGAAATGCAGCTTCTGGCACTTTCGCTTTGACGCCCATGCCGACATGCGCATGGCCGCGCTCATGCAGCTGATTCGTGACGACCAGGCGCTCAAGAGCGTGTACCTGATCGGCCAGGACTACAGCTTTGGCCAAAGCGTGCTGCGCGAGGCCAAACACCAGCTCGGGCTGCAGCGCCCCGACATTCGCATTGCCGGTGAAGAACTGCACCCCATGCTGCGCATCAAAGACTTTGCGCCCTATATGGCCAAGATCAAGGCCAGCGGCGCGCAGGCGGTGATTACCGGCAACTTCAGCGCGGACCTGACCCTGCTGGTCAAGGCCGCCAAAGAGGCTGGGTTTGACGGCAAGTTTTATACGTTTTACGGCAACGCCTTGGGCGCGCCTGCAGCCATTGGCGAAGCCGGCGTGGGCCGCGTGTTGGCCGTGGCGGATTGGCTGCCCAATGTGCAAACCAAAGCGAGTGAGGCCTTTTACAAAACCTTTCGCGCCCGCTTTCCCCAGCCTGAAGACGACTATGTGCACCTGCGCATGCAGCTCATGATCGAGGCCCTGGCCCAGGCGCTCGACACGGTGGGCCGTAGCGCCAAACCCGGCGCAGCCCTCGATGTGGTGGCCGTTGCCAAAGCGCTGGAAGCGGCCCAAGTGACGCTGGCCGGCCAGACCGGCACCATGCGCGCCGCCGACCACCAGTTTCAGCAGCCGCTGGTGGTGGGCATGATGGAGCGCCAAGGCGCGCCCGGCGTGCCTTTTGACGTGGAAGGCTCGGGCTATGGATTCAAGGTCGTCAAGACCTTGACGGCCCAAGCGGCCGAGCAAACCAGCAGCTGCAAAATGCAGCGTTACTAAAACCTATTTCAACCAAAACCTCCCATGGAAATCATCACCGCCTTGCTCGACTTTGTGCTGCACGTGGACAAGTACCTGGAAGCCTTTGTCGCCCAGTACGGTCTGTGGGTTTACGCCCTGTTGTTTGCGATAATTTTTGTAGAAACTGGCGTAGTGGTGATGCCGTTTTTGCCAGGCGACTCACTCTTGTTTGTGGTGGGCGCCATGTGCGGCGTGGGGCTGATGAACTACCCGGTGGTGGTGGGCTTGCTGTTTGCGGCGGCGGTGCTGGGCAACCAGACCAACTACACCATAGGCCGCGCCATCGGCCCCAAAGTGTTCCAGTGGGAAAACTCGCGCTGGTTCAACAAAGCCGCATTTGACCAGGCGCACGCGTTTTACGAACGCTATGGCGGCATCACCATCGTGGCCGCCCGCTTCATGCCCTTCTTGCGCACCTTCGCCCCTTTCGTAGCCGGCGTGGCCCAAATGACACGCGCCAAGTTCACCTTCTATGACGTAGTCGGCGGCGCCCTGTGGGTGGGCGGCATCGTCACCGTCGGCTACTTTTTCGGCAACATTCCCTGGGTCAAACTTCACCTGGACAAGATCATCTGGGCGATGATTTTTGTGCCTGGCTTGCTGGTGGGGGTGGGGGCTTGGCGGGCGAGGCGGAAGGCGGCGACAACTTCGGCTGCCTAAAAACGCCCATGGTGGAGCGCGTGCCCCTCTAACTTTCTGAAGTTTTGAGCTAGGGGTAGTGGGCGCGGGTGCGCAGTCGCGTACTTCAAAAAAAATCTTGGACGTTCAATTTGCACAGGCCCATTTTCCTGATACGATTGCCAAAACGCAAATCATAAAAGATTATTTCGTATCAATTGCGTCCCAACGTTTTTCAGAGGAGAGGGCTGATCGGGCTCGGACTCCGAGGACTTGTCGGACTCGGGTGGCAAAAGTCGTTGATTCATCGGGGTTTTTCAATCAGGCTCGTGCGCATGGCTTGAAAGACTTCCTGAGGACTGTGGGGTAGACGCAAGCGCCTCTTGGCGATGGCGATCAGTACATGGGCTCAGGCCGGAATCTAGATTTGCGTTTTTATGCGTCATGGATTTGAAATTCAAATCGAGACTTGACTGAAATGCCAGAAAAACATAGCGAACTACTAATTTACGAAGCCCTGATGTGAAAACATTGTGGCATTAATGCAGATAGCTCTATTTGCTTTTAAAGGGAAGAAAAAATGAGTGCTAATAAATTGTCACACTTACACGGTGTTAAAAAATACGTCGGTATTCCTACGTTGCTCACTGCTGTTTTGGCGACACTTTTCGCTTGCGGCGGAAGTTCTACAGATTCCGATCCTGGTACTCCAAGCACATTGGTGACCTCTATAAATGGGAATGAGACCAATCTTGGCAAAGATAAACAATCCATCCTTCCATTGTTAACGTATCTTGCAAAATTAGACAAAATGAGTCAAGTGGGTTCGACAGGTTCGCCATGGACTAATACTGAAACAAATATTATTACGCTTTCGAAGATCCCCTATGTAAGTGGGTCTAAGACTGCAAAAGATTATGATGCCGCAGGTAGTGTGTTTACCATGACCACAGATGCTTTGGCTGGCACTCGCTCATTTGTAGGTAATGGTTTGCCCAGTACAGTCATGGGGGATTTTCCAGTGAAATCCGGAACCGCTGCTTATGCTTACTACAACGCATTGCCAGGTGGTACTTATGGAGGGAAAACGGTTCAGGCTGATGGCATTGGCATTGGTACCTATGACCTCATTAGCACCGTTCCACTAAACCCAGTAGCAACGGGCAAATATGCAATAGCTTCGCTTATTGTTGGCGTTACCTTAACCGGCGCGGTATGGCATATTGAGTATGCAAATGATGCAAATAACAATTGGTACAACCCAGTTAATGCACTGCCTATGGACCAATGCTTTGGTCAACCTTATGGCGACAAGGGTCAGTATCACTTGCACGGTTATTCATGGAAATGCTTTCCGAACCAAGGAACGTCAGGCAAATCACCGGTATTTGGGTTCGCCTTAGACGGCTTTCCAATCACTGGGCCGCGTGCAGCTGACGGTCATATGATGACCAATAAAGAACTAGATGAATGTCATGGCACCACATCGGAAATAAGGATGCCCGATGGCACTTTAAAAACCACTTACCACTACGTTCTCAATAATGAATATCCATACTCAGTGGGCTGCTTTAGAGGTAAAGTAAATTATTTTCGAGCTCTTGGATCAATTGATATGCGCGAAACCGATCAACCGATTTACGAGGATAAGTTTGTTCCTTAATGTTTCATTGCTGTGGGAATCGCTCAGAATGATTTTTATCAAGTCGAAGCCATTTCTGGGGGCAAGGATCAAACACTGGTTCTTTTAAAGTCGGGAGAGCTATTTGGTTGGGGAGGGGCAGGTTCTGGTCGGACAGCTCCCCCCAATCAAGACATCTGTAGCAACAAAAGCCCCGACACCGACGCAGTTTATGTTGGTCCTCCATCCAATTATTCGAATATCGCTGCAGGCTATGGGGTCAGCGTGGGTGTCTCCGATCAACAGCCTTGCATCTGGGGATTTTGCCAAATTGGCATCGCGGGTAAGGATGCATGGTCGGAATCGCCTACCCTAATCAAAGGCATTTCAAATATCAAAAAAGCAGCGGCTGGGCAGTTTATATTCGCCGCAATCGATCACACCGGTGGGGTTTATACCTGGGGATTGAATGTTGATTCTGCATTAGGGCGGGTCGGTGCGCAAACCAATGCGTCACCCGATTTAGTCACTGGAATGCCCCCAATAAACGATGTCGCGCTTGGGGATAACTTCATGCTTGCCCTGTCTACCGAAAACCGGGTTTATGCGTGGGGCAATAATTCTGCGGGTCAATTGGGTCTGGGGCATCTTGATACGGTGAATACCCCGATACCAATTGAATTTTCTGCCAAGATAAATCACATTGCAGTGGGCTCCACCCATGCGTTGGCAGTTTCCTCCCAAGCACAGGTATACGGATGGGGTAGCAACAACTTTGGTCAGCTAGGAGATAGTGCGCGTCCTTATATTGATAGACCCAAGCGCATTGCATTTCCAGAGGGAATCGTTGCGGTGGCAGCTGGGATGCATTACTCGCTTGCCTTATCCGTGAGCGGAAAAGTATACGCTTGGGGTTGGAATGGATTTGGCCAGCTTGGCTTGGGCGACCTGAAGCCACGAGCGAGCCCTACTGCGATTCCCGGCCTCTTTGGAGTGCGTGCGATTGCTGCTGGAGAAATGCACGCATTGGCAATCGGGAAGAGCCAATTATTTGGATGGGGTAGCAATGCGTCGGGCCAATTGGGTTCAGCAGCTGTAAAGCAAATAATACCAAACCCCTTTTTGGCAATCGCCTCGGGCGCATTTGGCAATGGAAAATAGCCACCCAATCAACCGAAGCCAGTTCTTGCGCATCGGCATGACAGTAGCTTCTGGGATGCTGTTGCCGGGTAGTTTGAACGCATTCAGTCGAGAACACAGTAACAAAGCGGTTCATCCTTTGCATACCTTTGTGCAGCCCCCGATGTTGGAGGCGAATAATGGCTTGCTTGATATGACATTGACAGCTACTTATTGGGATACCAAGTTGTCTGGAGCGGATCTAAAGCAACAATATCCTGTTTCATTGCGTGCGTATGCTTATGACGCATATGGGCCAAATCACGTTGGCCCCACTTTGGTAGTAAATGGCGGGGATCAGTTACGCATAAAGTTGGTGAATAACTTACCAGTTAATCCACCCTTTCCGGCGTTTCGTGATCCCGCCAACTATATGAAGCCAAATACGACCAACTTACATGTACATGGCTTGCATGTGTATCCTGGGATTTACGCCGATAAGCATCCTTTGGAGTATGGGGACTTTGTTGTAGATCCTAATTCTGGGGGGGTCAAACCGGATGGAGATTCAAGGCAATATGCGTATAAAATTCCAAAAAATCACCCTGCAGGGCCTTTTTATTATCATCCTCAATACCATGGCAGCAGTGCGCTTCAATCAGCTAGTCTAATGTCCGGGGCGATCATGGTTCGTGGTCCTGTAGACAATTTACCAGAAATGGATCAAGCTAAAGAATTAATTTTTTTGTTTCAAGCGTCTTATTTTGCAACTAAATCAAATAGGAGTAACTATGTGGTCAGTGATGGTTTGCTTGAAAAATTCGCCCAAATTGCAAACTACCCAACAGGCCATGGAACTAATAAAGATAATCATGGTGTTGTAGATATTCAGCCTGTCTTGATCAATGGCGTGCGTCAACCAACTATCGTCATGGAGAGTGGAGAAGTGCAGAGATGGCGCTTTATTAACACACAAGTTTTTAATTATCTCAATCTAAGTTTAGATGAGCATATCTTCCATCAATACACGATTGATGGATGGGGTAGTTCTAATTACCAAGATTACCCCGATGGACGTCAAAAAAATGGTAAGTGTATTTTGTTGGCTGCAGGCAATCGATCTTCCGTGCTTATTAGAGCGGGTGCGACTGGCACTTATTTTCTTAGATCCTTGCCATTTAAAATCGCGCAAGGTAAGAAAACAGTTACTTTGCCGGAGCATATTCTTGCCAAGATAGTTGTGATTGATTCAAAAAAAATCATGCGCCTACCTCCCACTCCCTTGCCAGTTAGTAGTTTTTTAAAGCCCATCACTGATCAAGAGTTTGCAAGGGCCGGTGGTAGAAAGCGCAGTATTATTTTCAACTTGATTGGCAATGATATTCTAGACTTATCCCGTAATGATCCATCTTTGATTGAAGCGGCGATAGATCAGTCAGCGTCTATAGCATTGGCACTCAAAGAGTCTGCTAAGAAAGCGATTGCGGCAGTGAAGGAATCCCTATCTGAATTGACGGGGAAACCCATCGAAGGTTCCCAGTATTTCCCACCGTTTGTTTTTCCTACCTATGATTATCAATTGCAACCTGCAAATAGTATTATTCAAAATGTTATTCTTGATGCTATAGAAGAGTGGACTATTTTTAATAGTAATAGTATTGCCCACGCATTCCACATTCACGTCAATCCGATGTACATCATTAAAGTAAATGGTTTTCCAATAGATCCGTATTGGTGCGACACATTGGCCTTGCCCGCTGGAGGGACGCAGGAGATGCCCACTTCAGTAACCTTTCGGATGCGTTTTGCAGATTTTATAGGACCCTATATTCTGCACAGCCAAATGTTGACGTATGCTGATTTAGGCATGGTTCAACGCGTAACTGTTTTACCCAAATAAGGTATTTTCAAATAATTTATTGATAACACGTGAAGTTATCTAGGGATAGCTTTGTGCAGGTATCGATGAGCAAAGTTAAAGACGAAATGCGTGACGACTATCGGCGTGAAGACTTGGGCAAGGGTGTGAGGAGCAAATACCTGGCGCGGGTGGCCAAGGGAACGAACCTTGTCTTGCTGGATGACAAAGTGGCCAAATCGTTTCCTACCGGCGAGGCGGTGAATCAAGCGCTATTAGGCCTTCTTGCACTGACCGAGCAAACCGCGCAGATTACGGGCCGATCAAAACCGGCGGCCCGCAAACGGGCGACGTTTTAGTTTTCCGGTGGCTGCGAACCTGCTATTGTTTTTCAAACGGCAAAATGGTCGCCTTGTTACTCCAACCTTACCGGACAAACCATGGCCTTCAGCGAATTTGAAACCGCAGCCAACCAGAAAGCATTGAGCTGGTTTATGGATCAGGTGCGCCCGCCGGTGCACATTCGCCCAGAGCTGGACATTGGCTACACCGTCATTGGCCAAACAGTGGATATTTTCGAAATTCGGCTGGACTGGCAGGACAAGTCCACCATCCGGCACCATCCGGTATCGAGAATCAAGTTTGTCCGTACCGAAGGCCGGTGGCGCCTGTACTGGATGCGTGGCAATCTGAAGTGGAGCACCTACGATCCCGACCCAGAGCACCGCACCCTGCAATCGGCGCTGGGCGTGGTCAAGGCGGATGCGCTTGGCTGCTTTTTTGGGTAGTCGCGACTGGCAATGGTCTTGAGCCGCCGTGGGTCGACGCTTAGTGGTTGCACATGCCCGGCAGCCTTAACTTGGCCCCCAAAAGCCCGCGCCGAGTAAACTTGTTTCGTTGTTTAGCGGAGTACATCCATGTCCAGCTTGCTTATTGAATTATCGGAACGGGCCCGTCAACTTGTGCCTGAGGAGCGCGCGCAACTTGCTGAAGGACTTCTTGCGTCGCTGCAGGAATGGTCGTCCCCTGAGGTCGAGGCCGCTTGGGATGCCGAGATTCTTCGGCGAATCGGCGAGTACGAGTGCGGTGAGGCAGTGCTTGTGCCAGCGGCTGACGTGTTTGCACAGGCGCGTCGTCTCACACAGTGAACGGCGCGCGGTTTCATCCAGCGGCAAGTCTGGAGTTTTTGGACGGCATCGCGTATTACGAAGCAGTTCAGCCCGGGCTTGGGGCGCGGTTCCGACAAGCGGTTGAAGCGGCGGTAGAACTGGCTACGTCGCTGCCACTTGCTGGTGTGCCACATCGCCATGGAACCCGACGCGTGTTCCCCAAGAAATTTCCGTTTGCGATTGTCTACCTAGTGGGGAACGGCGAAATCATCATTTTTGCCGTTGCACACTTCAAGCGCAGACCGGGATATTGGACAAGTCGCAGCTAAGTCAGTTGCTTGGTGCCGCACCTTTAGGCGGTGGCTGCTGTGCTTTAGGTAACCATCCCCGTTACCCCAAACACCTGCGCTATGCTGCCGCCCCATGAATCCAACAAGTCGGCGCATTCTTCAGGCAGTTCTTTACGAGGCGATCGCGGTCGGGGCGGTGGGCCCGGCGATGAGTTACCTGTTTTCGGAGCCGGTGGGCTCAAGCGTCGGTCTTGCGGTTTGCATGTCCACGGTTGCGCTGTGCTGGAACTACCTGTTTAACGGATGGTTCGAGAAATGGGAGGCCAGGCAGGCGGTGCGTGGCCGCTCGCTGCTGCGGCGGCTGGCCCATGGGCTGTGCTTTGAAGGCGGCTTGTTGATCATGCTCGTGCCCATCATGGCCTGGTGGTTGGACACCACGATGCTGGCTGCGTTTATGGCTGACCTGGGAATTCTGGCCTTCTTCTTGGTCTACGCTCTGGTATTTCCGTGGGCTTTTGACCGCATCTTTGGCCTGCCGCAGTCAGCGCTGGCAGCGCCAGTGCCAGAAGCCAAGGCCTAACCCACAGTCCGGCTGCGCGAGAGCGGCGGGTTTCTCGCAAAATAGGCCAGCAGTCCGCGCATCAACGCGTCGGCAAACTGGTTTTGAAACTCTTCGCTGTTGAGTTTGCGCTCCTCAGCGGGGTTGCTGATAAAGGCGGCTTCGACCAGCACGCTCGGAATATCGGGGGCCTTCAGCACTGCGAAAGACGCCTGTTCCACCTGCCCCTTGTGCAGTTTTCCAACGCGGCCCACTTCGCCCAGCAGCGTGCCGCCAAGCTTCAGGCTGTCCACAATTTGCGCCGTGGTGCTCATGTCCAAGAGCGCGCTTTGCACTTCCAGGCCTTTGGCTTTGACGTTGAGGCCGCCAATCAGGTCGGCCTTGTTTTCTTTGGCTGCCATCCAGCGCGCGGCGCTGCTCGATGCGCCACCCTGGCTGAGCGCAAATACGCTCGCACCCTGGGGCTCGGGCGTGAAAAAAGCGTCGGCGTGCAAGCTGACAAACAAATCGGCCTGCACCCGGCGCGCCTTTTGCACCCGCACGTGCAAGGGCACAAAGTAGTCGGCATCGCGCGTCAAAAAGGCGCGCATGGGCGTGCCTTTGATGCTGCTGGCATTGATGCGCTCGCGCAGCAGGTGGGCGAGTTTGAGTACCACGTCTTTTTCCATCGTGCCACCCGGGCCAATAGCGCCGGGGTCTTCGCCGCCGTGGCCGGCGTCCAGCGCGATGATGATGAGCCGGTCCGTGCCCAGGTAAGACGGGCCTTGCGTCAGGTTGGCGCCGGGGCTGGACGGGGCGGGTGGCGGTGGTGGTGCAGGGGCGGGCGCCGGCTCGGGGGCTTTGCCCAGGCGCTGCGCCATCAACTCGCCCAGCGGGTCGCTGGCGGCGCGCGCAGGGGCGCCGATCGCCGGTGCGGATGCTTTGGGCTGGGCGTATTGCGCCACCAGCGCGTCCAGCGGGTCAATACTGCGCACCGGGTACAAGTCCAGCACCAGGCGGTGCTGGTAGGCGGCCACGGGCGCGAGCGTGAACATTTGCGGGCGCACGCCTTGTTTGAGGTCAATCACCAGGCGCACCACGTCGGCCGAATACTGGCCCACGCGAATGCCTTCGATATTGGGGTCGTCCGCCTTGACCTTGGCCACCAGTTCCTTGAGCGCGGGGTTGAGCGTTACCCAGGCAATGTCCACAGCCAGGCGTGGCGGGCTGGCGATTACTGTTTGGCTGGCGCTTAAGGGTGCATCGGACTCAATGGTGACGCGCGAATACTCAGGCGCGGGCCAAACCCGCACCGTCAGGATGGTGGGACTTTGCGCACCCAGCGCGTGGCGGTGCAGCAGGCCCAGGCTCAAGACCAGGCCGCCTTGTTGCACCAGAGCGCGCCGCCTCATGGGCCGCGTTCCTCTCCGTCCAGGCCATGCAGCAAGCCCGCGCCTACGGGCGTATTTGCCAACAGCGTGACCTGGCGCGCGCCGTCGGCAAGGGTAGTCAGGGTGATGTCCAGGTCAATCACTGGCAAGACTTGTGCGGCTTTTTCGGGCCACTCGGCGAGCTTGAGGCCGGGGCTGGCAAAGATGTCGCGAAACCCAGCGTCTTCCCACTCGCGGGCGTCGCCAAAGCGGTAAAAGTCAAAGTGCCAGATATTGAGGCTTGGCAATTCATAGGGCTCTACCACCGCGTAGGTGGGGCTTTTCACCCGGCCTTGCACGCCCAGGGCGCGCAGCAGGTGGCGCACCAGCGTGGTTTTGCCCGCACCCAGGTCGCCGTGCAGCGCAATAAAGGCGTGGGTGATGCCGGGCTGGCGCGCCAAGCGCGCGGCAAAGGCCTCGGTGGCGGCCTCATCGGCCCACAACAGGGCGAGGGCCGGGGTTTTTACAATCGCGGGGTGAACATCCATAACGCGCAGACTAGCACTCCAAAAAATAGCCTTCAAACACCTGCCCAATTGCTGGCGCAGCTGCAGTTGTGGGGGCAAGAACTGGGATTCTCCCAAATTGGCGTGGCCGGTGTGGATTTGGCCTCTGCCGAGCCCGGGTTGCTGGCCTGGCTGGCCCAGGGCTTTCATGGCGACATGGACTATATGCAGCGCCACGACCTCAAGCGCGCCCGCCCCGCAGAGCTGGTGCCTGGCACCCTGAGCGTGATTACCGCACGCATGGATTACCTGCCGCGAAGCACGCCCCAGGGCTGGCAGGCACTCGAATTTGACCGCCTGAACCACCCCGCCACCGGAACTGTGTCGCTCTACGCCCGGGGGCGGGACTACCACAAGGTGATGCGCCGGCGCCTGCAGCAGTTGGGCGACAAAGTGGCCGCACACCTGGGGCCGCTGGGCCACCGCGCCTTTGCCGACTCGGCGCCGGTGTTAGAGGCCGAACTCGCCACCCGCAGCGGCCAAGGCTGGCGCGGCAAGCACACGCTGGTGCTGAACCGCGAGGCGGGCTCCATGTTTTTTTTGGGCGAAATTTATGTGGACATGGCGCTAGCCCCCACCGCGCCGATGGAGGCGCACTGCGGCACTTGCAGCGCCTGCATCAGCGCCTGCCCCACACAGGCCATAGTGGCGCCTTACCAACTGGACGCGCGGCGCTGCATTTCTTACCTGACCATTGAGCACGCCGGCCCGATTGCGCCCGAGCTGCGCCCCCTGATGGGCAACCGCATTTACGGCTGCGACGACTGCCAGCTGGCCTGCCCCTGGAACAAGTTTGCCCAGGTCAGCCGCCTGGCCGACTTTGACGAGCGCGCAGGCCTGAACGGCCAAACCCTGGCGGCTTTGCTGGACTGGACCGAGGCTGAATTTTTGACCCGCACCGAAGGCAGCCCCATCCGCCGCATTGGCCATGAGCGCTGGCTGCGCAACGTGGCCGTGGCCGCAGGCAATGCGCGGGCAGCGGGGCAGGGGGATGAGGCATTGCGCGCCGCACTGCAGCGGCGCCTAGGCCACGAGAGCGCCCTAGTGCAAGAGCATGTGCAATGGGCCCTGGCGCAAAGGCCGCAGGTCGCCAGCGTCTAAAACAAGAAGCCGGTGGACAGCACCTGTTCCGACATCCAAAGGGTTTGGTCGGCAGAGCCCTGGTACACCGGCACGCCACGCAGCGCGCCGTAGGCCAGCTTGGACGTGAGCTCCAGGTAAATTGATTTGTAGACCCGGTAGCGCACGCCCACTTCCACGCCGGCTGTCCAGCCGTTGATTTGCCACCAATCGTTCTTGGAGGTGCAGCAGACGTTTTCGTTTTTAGGCCCCACCTCGTTGGCCTTGCCAAAAATTACGTTGTCGGCGTGCGGCAGCAAGATGCCGGCGCCTGCACGGCTGATCAATTGCAGATGGCCCGCCTTGTTTTCGGGGCCGGACAAATGCTGCAGCCACACGGCGTTGATCATCACGTGGTTCAAGCCGTTGTGCAGCGCGTACGAAAAGTCCTGCTCCGTCAGCTTCAGGTTGCCGTTGTAGGGCTGATTGTTCTTGGTGCCACTGACGCGGGCCGTTTGGTTCAGGTCGGTTTGGTATTTGCTGTGGTCTAAGGAAAACTCGATCGCAAAGGTTTTCTCGGGGTTCATGAACCTGCCGATGCGCACGTTTTCTTGCGGGTTGGTGAACTCCAACTCGGTGAGCGATTTCACAGTGTCTTCAAAGCTGGACGGAAAATCGCTTCCCCTGGCTTGGTGTACTGTGAAGTCGTTACCCAAGCTGGGTTGCGAGATGTGGATGTCTGAAGGCGCGTATTGCTGGCGGCTGTAGCCCCAGGAGAAATACCAGTTGCTTTCCTTGTTCAAGGACTTGGCAATACTCGCCTCGGTCGAAAGCTTGGCTTGGGGGCTCTCAGACCCCGCCCCACTGTCCTGGGCCAGCGTGGCCGGAACGGCAAACACGCACAGCAAAATCGTCATCAGCAAGCGTTTGCCAGCAATTGGGGTCATGGAAATCTTTCGGAAAATGTGCGTGATCGCTATTTTTATCGCAACGGCCCCGCAAAGCTAGTCATACCCCGTACAGCGGCCGCAACACCCCCAGCGCCAAGGGCAGGCTGAGCATGCCCAGCAGCGTGGACAGTGACACCAGACTGGCCACATACGCGCCGTCAAAGCCCATTTTACTGGCCAACACATAGCAGCTCGCCGCCGTGGGCAGCGCCGCATAGGCCAGCAAAATGGTGGCCTGCGAATGGCTCAGACCAAAGGCATAGGCGGAAGCCAACGCCACCAGCGGCAGCACCAGGTGGCGTATGGACAGCACCGCCACCGCCAGCAATTTGGCCCGGGCCAAGGCGCCGAGCTGTATGCCCGCGCCTGCGGCCATCAGGCCCAGCGCCAAGGCTGAGCCGCCCACGCGGTTAAAGGTGGGCACCAACCACTCGGGCAAGCCCAGGCCCGCCAGATTGGCCAGCAGGCCCGAGACGGTGGCAATGATCAGCGGGTTGCGCGCAAGCTCCCGCCCCAAACCCCGCGCGCCACCGTGCGCCATAGGCCAGACGGCGGCGATATTGACCAGCGGCACGCACACCCCAATCAGCACCGCGATTTCCAGCGAACCAGACGGCCCGGCCAGACGTTCGGCCAAGGCCAGCCCGATAAAGGAGTTGAAGCGAAACGCCACCTGCGCCGACGCTGCGTGGTCGCGCGCCGGAATATGGCCCCGCAGGCCGGGCAGCCAGGGAAGGGCATAGGCCAGCGCAATGCCTACCGCAATCACGCTCCAACCGGCACCCACCAGTCTGGACGCGGCGCCCAGGTCCAGCGGGCTTTTGATGATGGAGTGAAAGAGCAGGGTGGGAAACAGCAGGTAGTAGACGAGTGCGTCCACCTGGCTCCAGACGCTGCGGTTTAAGGGGGTGAATTTGCAGAGCAAAAACCCCAGCAAGATCAGCGAAAACTCGGGTAGCAGGAGAGAAACATAATTCACCGACTGAGGATAACAGCCCCCTTGCGGGCTGGGGGCTTTTCGCGCCGACGCGCGGATGTACTATCCGCCTTGATATCCATTGCACACCACCTAAGGAGTTCACCATGCGCTACCGTCGTCTCATTCTTGCCAGCCTTGTTGCGGCAAGCTTCGCACCCCTGCAGGGTGCCTTGGCCCAGGGCTATCCCAACAAGGTCATCAAGCTGCAAGTGCCGTTTGCCCCGGGTGGCACGACCGATATCATTGCCCGGGTGTTGTCCGAGCCGCTGGCCAAGGCCCTGGGCCAAAGCGTGGTGGTAGAGAACAAGGCCGGCGGCGGCGGCGTGGTCGGTGCCAATGAAACCGCCAAGGCCGCGCCCGATGGCTATTCGCTGGGCATGGCTACCGTGTCCACGGTAGCGGCCAATCCGGCCATCAACCCAAAGATGCCCTACAACTCGATGACGGACTTCACACCCATCATCAACGTGGCGGCCACGCCCAATGTGATTGCTGTGCACCCCAGCTTTCCGGCCAAAGACTACAAAGGTTTTGTGGCTGAGCTGAAAAAACATCCTGGTCAGCACTCGTATTCGTCTTCGGGCACCGGTGGGATTGGCCACTTGCAAATGGAGTTGTACAAAAACCTGGCCGGTGTGTTTGTCACCCACATTCCCTACCGGGGTGCGGGCCCGGCCCTGAACGACACGGTGGCGGGGCAGGTGCCCATGACCTTTGACAACCTGCCCTCGGCGCTGCCTTTTATTCAAAGTGGCAAGCTCGTCGCCATTGCAGTAGCCGCGCCTCAGCGCCTGAGCCAGTTGCCCAACGTGCCCACCTTCAAGGAGCTGGGCCTGGAGCCAGTCAACCGCATGGCCTTTTATGGCATTTACGGACCCAAAGGCTTGCCGAAAGAGGTGGTGGACAAGGTCAATGCCGCAGTGCGCAAAGCCCTGGAAGACCCGGCCGTCAAAAAACGTATTGAAGACACTGGCTCCATCGTCATTGCCAACTCGCCCGAGCAGTTTGCAGAACAAATTCGCGCCGAATACGCGGTCTACAAGCAGGTGGTGGAGTCGGCCAAGCTGCGTCTGGATTGAGCTTGGGCACGCCCGGCGCCCGTGTCCGGGCAGTGCAACGCGGTCTTGTAGCCCTGCAGGACAGCGACGAATCGGTAGACGCCTTCATTGATGCCCTGTGGCTCGAAGAAGGCCTCTCCAAAAATACCCTGGAAGCCTACCGGCGTGACCTCAACCAGCTGTTCGCCCACCGCCAGGGTGCGCCGTTGCTGGGTTGCGCCGAGGCCGATCTGCTGGCTTACTTTTCGGCGCAGCACGCCACCACCAAGGCCACCACCGCCAACCGGCGCCTGACCGTGTTCAAGCGCTTCTTTCGCTGGGCGCTGCGTGAGGGCCGCATCCACACCGACCCCACGCTCAAATTACAAGCCGCCAAGCAAGCCTTGCGCGTGCCCAAAAGCCTAAGTGAGGCGCAAGTGGAAGCGCTGCTGGCCGCCCCCGATGTGTCCACCGCCCTGGGCGTGCGCGACCGCACCATGCTCGAGCTGATGTACGCCAGCGGCTTGCGCGTGAGTGAATTGGTAGACCTCAAAACCCTGAACCTGGGTCTCAACGACAACGTGCTGCGCGTGCTGGGCAAAGGTGCCAAAGAGCGCCTGGTGCCCTTTGGCGAAGTGGCCAGCCAGTGGCTGCGCCCGTACCTGGGCGGCGCGCGCGCCGAGCTGCTGGGCGGCAAGCAGGCTGACGATTTGTTTGTTACCACCAAGGGCATGCACGCAGGCAGCGCCATGTCGCGGGTGATGTTTTGGATGTTGGTCAAAAAATACGCGCTGGCCGCTGGCATCCGCTCTGCGTTGTCGCCCCACACCCTG
>CAMDHS010000031.1 GCA_945898115.1 Comamonas sp. lk | reverse complement strand
CGCTACCCGCAGCGTGCTGGGTGCGACCCACACGGTCCAGCTGGCCAGGCGCGAGCCGGCCAGGCGGTCCAGGTTTTGCAAAAACACGTCGGCGCTGTCCCAGGGCAGCAAGATTTGCGGCGTGCCTGCGGCCAAAATCACCGGTTTGTTCAAAGACGGATTCAGGGCCTTGAAGTCGTCCAGCGGCACTTCGGCCATCTTGGCTGCCAGCGTGATGTCCATGTCGCGGCGGATGTTGACGGTCTGGAAATACGGGTGGTTGCCGATTTTGGGCAGGTCGCTGCTAAAGGACTGCGGGCGGGCCACGATGTTTTTGATGGCCTGCAGCTTGGGCACGTAAAACTGCGTTTCCATGGGCATGGTCAGGTCGGTGTATCCGGTGCCCAGCATCAGGCGCTCGTTTTTGGCAATCGCCCGGCCCACGCTGCCTTCGCCCCAGTTGTAAGCAGCCAGCGCCAGGTGCCAGTCGCCAAAGAGGCCGTAGAGCTTTTGCAGGTAGTCCAGCGCCGCACGGGTGGACGCCAGCACGTCGCGCCGGTCGTCGCGAAACACGTTTTGCTTCAACTCAAAAGTGCGGCCCGTGGCCGGCATAAATTGCCACATGCCCGCCGCTTTGGCGCTGGAGACGGCTTGCGGGTTAAACGCGCTTTCCACAAAGGGCAGCAAAGCCAGCTCGGTGGGCATATTGCGCAATTCAAGCTCTTCAACAATGTGAAACAGGTATTTGCGCGAACGCTCGGTCATCCGAAAAATATAGTCAGGCCGCGCCGTGTACCAGGTCTCGCGGTCGCGCACCAACGGGCTGTCGAGGTCGGGCATGGCGTAGCCCCGGCGGATGCGCTCCCACAAATCGGTGGTGGTGGCCAGGGGCGCCACGGTCTGGGGCGCGCTTGTCTGGGGGGCGAGCGGCTGCAGGCCGTTGTCTTGGGGTGATGCTGCAGACTCAGCTGCTGCGCCAAGTGGTGCGACCGGCGGATAGGTTTGCGCTTGCGCCAGGCCCGCGCTAAGCAGGCCAGCGCATAGCAATGGGGCTATCCGCGCCCGGCAAGCCTTAACAATCAAACGCATCAAAACTGGTTTTTCCAGGCCCGCAGCGTGGCAAACACGCCGTGGCTGGCGGTTTGCGCGGCGTCAAAGCGCTGGGTGGACGCTGCGATGGTGGGCTGGTTACTGCGCAAAAAAGGGTTGATGGCGCGCTCTTTCGCAATGGTGGACGGCAGCGTGGGGACGTTGGCGGCGCGCAGGGCAAGGCAGTGGTTTTGGTAGTCGGTCAGCACGGTGTTGTCGGGCTCGACTTCGCGGGCAAACTTGAGGTTGCTGAGGGTGTATTCGTGGGTGCAACACACGCGGGTGTCGCCGGGCAGGGCGGCCAGGGTTTCCAGCGAGGCCTGCATTTGCGCCGGTGTGCCTTCAAACAAGCGGCCACAGCCGCCGCTAAACAAAGTGTCGCCACAAAACAGCACGGGTGCGCCGTCCATGGCCGCGCAGTAATAGGCAATGTGGCCGGACGTGTGGCCCGGCACTTCAATCACCTGAAACTCTAGACCCAGCACCTTGACCGTCTCATCTTGGGCCACCCGGCGCAGCGGCTCGGGCATGTTTTCGCGGTAAGGGCCAAAGACCGCAGCGCCCGTGACGGTGCGCAGCTCGGCCACGCCGCCAGTGTGGTCTGGATGGTGGTGGGTGACTAGAATGCCTTGGAGCTTGAGGCTGTGCGCGGCCAGGGCTTGCAAAACCGGTGCGGCATCGCCCGGATCTACCACCCAGGCGGCTTGCCCGTCGTGCAGCATCCAGATGTAATTGTCAGTAAATGCGGGCAGCGGTATTAACTTCATGAGCGATCAAATTATAGGTTTGCAAGACTGGCTACAGACGCCGCCGGGGCGCTACCTGTTGGACTGGGAGCGTGCGCAGGTGGACCGGGCCGTGGCCGATATGTTTGGCTACCACGCGCTGCAACTGGGATTGCCAACGCTGGCGGGCCTGCAGCATAACCGCATGCCGCACCGTTGGCTTGCGACCCAAGAAATGCCCGCTTCGCCGCCGGACGCGGACCTGAACATGGACGTGCAGGCGAGTACGCCAGACGTGCCCCTGGCTTTTATTACCGACTTTGACGCCCTGCCTTTCCCGGCGGCCAGCCTGGACTTGGTGGTGCTGCCCCACACCCTGGAACTGAGCAACGCGCATGAAACGCTGCGCGAGGTAGAACGCGTGCTGGTGGCCGAGGGCCGGGTGGTGGTTTGCGGCCTGAACCCCACCAGCCTGTGGGCGCTGCGCCGCGCGCGCCAGCGCCTGTGGCGCCTGCTGGGGCTGGGGCGCTTTATGGGGCCTGATTATTTGCCGCAGCAGGATGCGTTTTTGGGCGTGTGGCGCCTGCGCGATTGGCTGCGCCTGCTGGGCTTTCAGGTAGAGGTAGTGCGCTACGGCTGCTACGCCCCGGCCGTGGGCAGCGTGGGCTGGCTGCAGCGCTTTGCCTGGCTGGACCGCCTGGGCGCGCGCTGGTGGCCGATTTTTGGCGCCGCGTATATGGTGGTGGCGGTGAAGAAAGTGCGCGGTGCCCGCCTGCTGGGCGCCGCCTGGAAAACCAAGCCCGTGCGCGCCACCACGGTCGTAGCCGGCCAGCGCCGGCAAGATGTAGCAAAAAAGGAAACAGAACAGTGAACCAGGTAGTGATTTATACCGACGGCGCCTGCAAAGGCAACCCCGGCCCCGGCGGCTGGGGCGCGCTTTTGCGCTCGCCCGACGGAACTGAGAAAGAACTCTGTGGCGGCGAATCGGGCACCACCAACAACCGCATGGAAATGATGGCCGTGATCCAGGCCTTGGCCGCGCTCAAGCGCCCCTGCGACATCACGCTGCACCTGGACAGCCAGTATGTGCTTAAGGGCATTACCGAATGGCTGCCCGGCTGGAAAGCCAAAGGCTGGCGCACCGCCGCCAAGCAGCCGGTCAAAAACGTAGACCTGTGGCAACAACTCGACGCGCTCGTGTCCCAAGGCGGCCACAAAATCGACTGGCGCTGGGTCAAAGGCCACAACGGCGACCCCGGCAACGAACGCGCCGACGGCCTGGCCAATCGGGGCGTGGGCATGGCGCCGTCCGAGGCCTAAGGCCCGCTTCCAAGGGGGCAGGGTTACATCACCCCCGCAAACACCATCACATCGACCACATCACCCGGGGCCACGTTGCCTTGGTCGTGGTGCAGCACCAGCAGGCCATTGGCGCGGACCATGGAACTGAGCACGCCTGAGCCCTGGTCACCGGTGGTTTGCACGCAGAGTTGGCCTTGCGCGTCGGGGCTGACGATGGCGCGCTGGTATTCGGTGCGGCCGGGTTTTTTGCGGATGGCCTGGGTGCTGCGGGCCTTGAGCAGGGGTGGCGCTATGGCTGGATCGTTGGCGTTGGCACCCGCCATGCGCCACAGGGCAGGGCGCACAAAGGCCAAAAACGTCACCATCACCGCCACCGGGTTGCCGGGCAGGCCAAAGAGTGGCACGCGGCCCACGCGGCCCACCGCCATGGGGCGGCCCGGGCGCATGGCGATGCGCCAAAACACCACGCCGCCTTCACCTGGGGTGTCGCTTTGGGCGATTTTGCGCATCATGGCCTTGGTGTGGTCGGCGTCGCCCACGCTCACGCCGCCGCTGGTGACGATGGCATCAGCCTGCGCGGCGGCGCTGCGAAAGGCGGCCTCAAGCGCTACCGGGTCGTCGGGCACGACGCCCAAGTCGATGCATTCCATGCCCATGCGCTGCAACATGCCCCACACGGTATAGCGGTTGCTGTCAAACACGGCGCCTTCGCGCGGGGCCTGGCCCAGGCTCAAAATTTCATCGCCAGTAGAAAAGTAAGCCACCCGCAGGCGGCGCCACACCTGCACCGTGGGCAGGCCCAGGCTGGCCAGCAGTCCCAGGCTGGCAGGCCCCAGCACGCTGCCTGCGGCCAGGGCGGTTTTGCCTTGTTGCAGGTCTTCGCCCCGGGCGCGGCGGTTGTCGCCTGCGCGCACAGCGCCTGCGGGAATAGTGACGTGCGTGCCGCTGATTTGCACCAGCTCTTGCGGCACCACGGTGTCCAGCCCGGCGGGCATCACCGCGCCGGTCATGATCTTGACGCACTGGCCGGCCGCCACTGCGCCTTGGTAGGCGGCGCCCGCCAGCGCCGTGCCCACCACCGCCAACTGCAAAGGCGCGCCGGCTTGCAGCGCCTGGCCGTCAAAAGCGTAGCCGTCCATGGCCGAGTTGTCGTGGGCTGGCACGTCAATGGGGCTGACCACGGTGTGCGCCAGCACGCGTCCCAGGGCCTGCATCAGCGGCACGTCTTCGCTCTGCGTGGGCAGCGGCACCATCTGCGCCAAAAAGGCGTTCACCGTGTGCGCTGGCAGGGCTTGCGGGTCGTAGCCCTGCAGTTCGGCGGCGATCTGGTCCAGGGTTTTCATGGGGCGGGGGAAGCTTCCAGGCGCCCGAGTTCGTCCAAGGTGTTGGCGTTAAAAAACGCCAGGGCATCGTCCTGCGGCTGGTCAAAAGCCACGGTGACGGTGCGGTGCTGCCCCGTCCAGGCGTCTACCTTGCGCCCGCCTGCGGTCAAAAACGCGTTCAGGCTGCCCGCCAGGCTGGTGCGCAGCAGGCAAAACACCGGCTGGGCGCGCAGCGACCACGCACCGCCCGGGCCTTGTTCGGGCGCACCGGCCACGGCAATGTCGGCGCCTTCGCGCTCCAGCGCCTGCATCAGTCGCGCCAGCAAGTCCAGCGGAAAGCGTGGCGTGTCGCAGGCCACGGTGAGCAAATAGCGGTAACCCTCGGGCGCAGCAGTGGCCGAAGCAGATGCCCCAGCGCAATGCTGCAAGGCGGTTTGAAACCCCGCCAGCGGCCCGGCAAAACCGTCAATGTCGTCCGCCCACACCGGGCAGCCCCAGGCGGCATAGACCTCGGCGTTGCGGTTGGCGTTGATGGCAATCAGGCCCGGCGCGCCGCCGCTTTGCGCTTGCAGGCGCTGCACGCAGTGGCGCGCCAGCGGCTGGCCCGCCAGCAGTTGCAGGCCCTTGTCCACGCCGCCCATGCGGCTGCCCATGCCACCGGCCAGCACTACGGCGCACACGCTTTTGGGGTCGAAATTTGGCATCTGCGCTTAGCCCCCGATGTAGCTCATTTCCACCCGGCGCGCACCGGTGCCCTGCGCCTCGGGCGGCAGCGCTGCTCGCAACAAGGAGTAACGGTCGGTGCGGCCGTGCCAGATGTTGCCGATGGCCGCGGCCAAGGCCGTGTCGTCGGCGGTCTCAGCGCCGGTGCGCACTAGGCTGCGCAGGTCGTAGCCCTGGCTGGCGAACAGGCACAAATACAGCTGGCCTTCGGTGGACAGGCGCGCGCGGTTGCAGTCGGCGCAAAAGGCCTGGGTCACGCTGCTGATCACGCCTACTTCGCCCAGGCGCGGGTCGTAAACGCCCTGGGCGTTGGCGTAGCCCCAGCGCTGTGCGGTTTCTCCGGGCGCAGACGCTTCAAGCGCTACCAGTGGCAATTCAGCATGCAGCCGCGCAATTACTTCGCTCGATGGCAGCACCTCGTCCATGCGCCAGCCGTTGGTCGCGCCCACGTCCATGTATTCAATAAAACGCAGCACCACGCCCGTGCCCTGAAAGTGGCGCGCCATGGGCACGATTTCGTGGTCGTTGGTGCCGCGTTTGACCACCATGTTCACCTTGATCGGCCCCAGCCCCGCCGCCTGCGCCGCCGCAATGCCCGCCAGCACATCGGCCACCGGAAAGTCCACGTCGTTCATCTTTTTGAACACCGCGTCGTCCAGCCCGTCCAAGCTCACTGTCACGCGTTGCAGGCCGGCGGCCTTCAAGGCCTGGGCTTTGCGCGCCAGCAGCGAACCGTTGGTGGTTAGGGTGATGTCCAGCGGCTCGCCCTCTAGCGTGCGCAGTGCGGCGAGTTGGGCGATTAGCAACTCCAGGTTTTTGCGCAGCAGCGGTTCGCCCCCGGTCAGGCGGATTTTTTGCACCCCGTGGGCCACAAACTGGCGCGCAATGCGGGTGATCTCTTCAAACGATAGCAGCGCGCTGTGCGGCAAATAGGCGTAGTCCTTGTCAAACACCTCTTTGGGCATGCAGTAGCTGCAGCGAAAGTTGCAGCGGTCGGTGACGCTGATGCGCAGATCGCGCAGCGGGCGGCCCAGGGTGTCGCGCGTTTGGCCGTCGCCGCTGGCGCTGCCAGCGGCGCCAAGCGGCACGGGCAGGGCGCCCGGGCGCTGGTCTAGCACCGCAATGGTGCGGTAAGTGGGGCTTTTGGTCATGGGCTCGATTGTGGCCCTGTTGGCGGGCTGGGGCGGGGTGGCAAAGCACTATTATCAAAGCCCAGGCCCGCTAGCTTTGGTGCAGGTGGCGCAACGGGACGCCGACGATCAATGAGCACGGGCGAAGGCGCAGGCGGTGCCGGTCGATTCGCTCGCGGTTTATGCGCCGACTCACGCCGCCACGCAACCCCGATCGCCCAGCGAAGGCCAGCCCCCGACCCGCGCTGACGCCGCCCGTAAGCCTTGGGCTTTGGGTAGGGGTGGCGCCTCGCCGCGAATCTCCCTTTTACCGCAGAGCATCCGCAGTCAGCGGCGATTGGGGCTGCGAAAGCCGAAATCCAGGGCTGTCAGGGCGGCTTGGGTGCGGTTTTCGGCGTTGAAATACCGAAGAATGGCGCTGACATGGGTTTTGACTGTTTCTTCTGACAAGTCCAGCTCTTGGGCGATTTCGCGGTTGGACTGGCCGTCCATCAAGCGGTGCAACACAGACTCCTGGCGGGGCGACAAGGTGTTGGTGCCAACGCTGCCGCCCGACGTGCGTAGCGCATGCAGCGCGGGTGGAACAGCGACGCCCCCGTTGATTGCCAAGTCAATAGCATCCACCAAGGCCTGGGTGTTGCCGGTTTTTTGTACAAAGCCGCAAGCCCCAGCGCTCAGGGTTTGCTGCATCAGGTAGGGGTTGAGTGAGCCTGAGATCATCAGCACCGTAATTCCTGGCTGAATCTTGGCAAGTTGGCGCATCACGTCGAGCCCGGTCATGTCGGGCAGTTGGTAGTCCAGCAGCACCAGGTCAATGTCGCGGTGCGGCAGCAGCATGGCAATGCCCTGCGCACCGTTGGCTGCGTGAAGCAAAGTCAGGTTTTGGTACATGCCCGCCAACAGCTGGCCCAGCCCTTCGCGCATCAGAGCGTGGTCGTCGACGATGAGTATTTTCATCTATAGGATGCTAACAGCGGTCGATATAAAATATTTGAGTGTTTAGCTGGTGTTACCAAACGGTACCAAAAAAGTAGAAAATTCACATTCGAGGCTAAAAATACATAAAAAAAGCAACGCTAAAGTTCTTACAGAAGTTCCTGATTTTTCTATTTTATTGTTTTTTACCATTTAAAAGTAGTAAAAAATACTTTTTAAGTTAAATTTGAAATAAATTTAATTAAAGTCTCAGCAATGTAGGTTGCAAAAACCCATGTCTTACAATAGCAACGCGCTTTAGTTCAGCTGTCCAGACCTCTTTGATCCGCCCTTAAATGTCCATCTTCGCTTACCAAGCCCTTAAGGGACTGCAACTCACGGAACGCTCCGTCGTTGAGCTTATGACCAAGCTTGAGACGCACAGCTTTGAGGTTGGTGATGACATAGGGGAAGTCGGCGGATCCGGCTTGCACCTCATCTGCGACGGCCTGGTGATGAGCAGCTTGTCCAACGGCTGGGGTGCGCCGTCTGCCATTGATATGTATGGCCCCAATACCTGGGTGGGCGGGGCCGGAGTGTTTGGCACCGAAGATGCAGCTACGCGCTACATCTGTCTGGCGCCTTCGCGCGTGATTCATTTGCCCTTGGTGGCCAGCGAGGACTATTCGTCCAGCGAAAGGGCTTTTCAAGACTTCATTAGCAAGCTACTGCGCTGGCGTGATGGCCACCACATGGCCATGATCTCGGCGTCCAAGGCCACACAGCCGGGTGCACGCATAGCGCTTTTGCTGGCTATTTTGGCGCGCGGTATTCGCTGTTCGCACTCTCATCTGCCTTTGACTAGTCAGGCCAACGGCCCGGTGGTGCCTGCCAATCAGTCGGTGATTGCAGATTACGTTGGGCTGTCTCGCTCGGTGGTGTCTCGCCATCTTCAAGCGCTGGTCAGCGCCGGTCTTATGCGGCTCAACTACGGCTCTATCGAGTTCTTGAACACACCCTCTTGGGAAGCGCTTTACCAGGCGCATGTGCACAACACGCTTAAGCAACAGCGCTCTTTGGCAGAACTTTTTGGCGCGGTGCATTCGCCATTGGCAGCATGAACTCCCAAACTTCTAATTCAGCATTGCCGCAGCACATTGCCGTCATCATGGACGGCAACCGCCGTTGGGCCAAGGCGCGTGCGCTGCCTGTGGCGCTGGGCCATGCCGCTGGCGCGCGCCGCGTCCGGGCCATGGTGCCGGCCTGCACCGACCGGGGCGTGCGCTTTGTCACTCTGTTTGCCTTTAGCACCGAAAACTGGCAGCGCCCCAAAGACGAAGTCTCGGCCCTGATGCGCCTGCTAACCGTCTACCTGCAAAAAGAGGTGAGCGACATGAACGTCAAGGGGGTACGCCTGCGCGTGGTGGGTGACATCCAGGGCTTTGACGCCCGCATGCAAGCCCTGATCCGCGATGCCGAGGCCAACACAGCGCACAACACCACCATCACGCTCACCATCGCCGCCAACTACGGCGGGCGCTGGGACATGCTGCAGGCGGTCAAAGCCTGGCAGGCGGCGCACCCCGGCGAGTCCGCCGAGGCGATGGATTCGGCTGGGCTAGAGAATCACCTATCCATGGCCTACGCCCCCCCGCCTGATTTGCTGATACGCACCGGCGGCGAGTCACGGGTGAGTAACTTTTTGCTTTGGCAGCTCGCTTACACTGAGTTGTTTTTCACTGACGTGCTGTGGCCCGCCTTTACCCCGGCTGTGCTGGACCAGGCGATTGCCTGGTATGGCACTTGCGACCGCCGCTTTGGCGGCAGCAGCACCAAGCATCCTTTTGTTGATTCTTCATTGAAGGCCTCTTAGGCCTTATTTCATGCACCTTTTATCTTTTTCGCAGCCTGTACTGCGCGCTGCCCGCCGCCACTTGTTACTGTGCGGTATGGCCTTGGGCGGCGGCGTTGTGGCGCAGACTGTTATTCCTGGGATCAGCACGGGCTTAAGCCCTGGGCGCGCAGGCAGCATTACTGGCGTGATGGTGCCGGGCACATCCACCGCAGCGCCTAGCGCTGCAGCCAATACGGTGGGCGGCGCCGATATCACCCCCGCCGCCGCCAGGGCGCTTTTGAGCGCCAAGTTTGACGCTCAATCGGCGGCAGGTACTGCCCGTTTTGGTGCTGATGGCCGCAAGCTGGACCCCAAAGACCCGGCCGCTGCCGGCGCCCAAGACGAAGCCAAAGCCGCCAAGGTCGAAGAGATCGAGTTCCAGCGCTTTGTATTTAGCGCCACCGGCCAAGCCCTGCCGCTTTATGGCTACGAGCTGTTTGCCAAACCCACAGCATTCGCCCCAGCCCAAGCTGCGCCGGTACCTGCAGGCTACATCTTGGGCACGGGTGACGAGGTGGTGGTGCAGGTCAATGGCCTGGCAGAAATCAATGAACGCTTTGTGATTGACCGCGACGGTCGCATCATGCTGCCCAAGGTCGGGCCGCTCAATCTGGCCGGTGTGGCCTTGAGCGATGCCGAAAAAGTGATGGCCGCCCACATCGGCAAGGTCTATCGTAACTTTACTGTCAGCGTAACGCTGGGGCGCTTGCGCAGCATTGAGGTGTTTGTGGTGGGCCAAGCGCGCAAGCCGGGCAAATATGTGATCAGCAGCATGTCGGGCTTGGTCAACGCATTGCTAGAGACCGGCGGCCCCGGCAGCAACGGCAGCATGCGCGCCATCCAGTTGCGCCGCGCTGGCAAAACCGTGGCCACGCTGGACTTGTATGCCTTTTTGTCGCAAGGAGACAACAGCGCAGATGCGCAGTTGCTCACTGGCGACATCATCTACATCCCGCCCGCAGGTTCGCGCGCTGCGGTGCTCGGCACCATCAACGCCCCGGCCATTTATGAGCTGCGCAGCAACGAGACCATTGCCCAGGTGCTGGCCCTCTCAGGCGGCTTGCCCACCTTGGCCGCACCCCAAAAAGCCCAGTTGGAGCGCGTCGACGCCAACCGCGACATTGCCCGCTATGTAGAAGACTTTGCGCTAGACGCCGCCGGCCAAAAGCAGGTGCTCAAGAGCGGCGACATCTTGACCGTGTTTCAGATCAGCCCGCAAATTGCCAACGTGGTCACGGTGCAGGGCAATGTGGCCGCACCCTTGCGCTACACCCACCGCCCCGGCATGCGCGTGGCCGATTTGCTGGGCGACAAGCGCTTGCTTATTCCTGGCAGCTACTGGACAGACGTCAACCAAGGTGCGCGCACCAGTAGCTATTCCACGCCTGAGGTAAACCTGGACTACGCCACTATCCAGCGCTTGGACCCGGTGGCCCTGCGCACCAAAACCATTGCGTTTAACCTGGCCAAGGCCGTGGCCCAAGACCCGAGCGAGAACCTGGAGCTGCTCAGCGGCGACATCGTCACCGTCTACGCCGCAGACGAACCGGGCGCCGAGACCGACAACAGCGTCACCCTGACGGGCGACCTGGTGGGCGGGACCAAGCGCTTTGTATGGCGCGAAGGCTTCACCGTCAAAGACATCATTCCGTCGACCCAGTGGCTGGTGGACTACTACGGCTACTGGCAGCGCGCCGCCAAGCTGGGCCGCAAGCGCGACAACGCCCGTAAAGAAGTCTTGAACGACCAAACGCTCAACCAGTCACGCCTGCAGGGCGCCACGCTTTCTGACACTAAGCGTGGCTCCAGCCTGACCGCGACAGGCGGGCAACGTGGCGCCAAAGCCGATGAAAGCCTCTTGGCTCCCGGCCAGCGCAATCTCCGCGCTGACGACCGGTTGGCTGCCTTGGCCCTGCGTGGGTCGCAGATGGACGACGAGGGGGGGGATTCGGCCATCCGCAGCACCAAAAACCAGAACAAAATTGCCCTGCGCGACAGCGCCGCACTAGATGACGAAAACGAGCTGCAATCTGGCGCCCTGCGCAGCTTTGGCCAAGAAATCAACTGGAACTACGCCCAGGTGCTGCGCCGCGTGCCCGCCACGCTGCAAACCAAGTCCATCACCTTTAACCTGGGCCGCGCGGTGATCGACGGCCAGGCCGAAGACAACATCAAGCTCGAAGCGGGCGACCAGGTAGCCTTGTTTACCACCGCGCAAGTGGCCGTGCCCACCGAGAAGCGCAGCCAGATGGTCACCCTGACCGGTGAAGTGGCCGTGCCCGGCAAATACCAGTTGCAGCCCGGCGACACCTTGTCTGACCTGATTAAACGCGCCGGCGGCTTGGGCAAATACGCGTTTGCCTACGGCACCGTCTTTACCCGCGAATCGACGCGCTTGCAGCAGCAAGACAACCTGAACAAATCGGTGCGTCGCATGCGCGCCCAGGTAGACGCACAAATTGCCGCATTGGTCCAAAACTCCACTGACTCCGAAAAAGCCGCCACCGTGCAAGCCCAGATTGCTGGCCAGCAGCAGCTGCTCAAGCGTATGGAAGAGATAAAGGCCACGGGCCGTGTGGCGCTTGACCTGGACTCAGCCCGCCCCGAGTTTCCTGCCATTGCGCTGGAAGACGGCGACGTCATCACCGTGCCCCAGCGCCCAAGTTTTGTGGGTGTGTTTGGCGAGGTGTATTCTGAGAGCGCGCTCATCCATAAGCCCCAGTTCACCGTGGCCGATTACCTGAACAAAGCGGGCGTCACCCGCGACGCCGACCTTGACAACCTGATTGTGGTGCGCGCTGACGGCACGGTCGAAGGCAGCGGTAACATCGACTCGCTCTGGAGCCGCAGCGCCTTGTGGGGCGCCGGTTTTAAGGATAAAAAGCTCAATCCTGGCGACTCGGTGTTTGTGCCCAGCGAAGTGGACCGGCGCACCGCCTACAGCCTGTTTATTCAGGGCGCCAAAGACTGGACCAGCCTGATTTACCAATTCGCTTTGGGGGCCGCCGCCTTCAAGACGCTGCGTAACTAGGCCCGGCCATGAACCAAGACAACGCAATGGTCACAGCAGTGGAAGCGCCACAAGACGATGAAATCAGCCTGCTCGATTTGCTGCAGGTGGTGTTGGACAACCTGCGCCTGCTGGTGTTGGGGCCGTTGCTGGTTGGCCTAGCGGCACTGGGCATTACTTTTGCCATTGCGCCCTCCTTTACTGCCACTACCAAGTTCATGCCGCCCCAGCAGCAGCAGGGCGGCGCTGCGGCCATGCTGTCTAGCCTGGGCGCGCTGGGCGGTTTAGCTGGTGCGGCCAGCGGTCTTAAAAATCCGGCCGACCAGTATGTGGCATTTTTAAAAAGTCGCTCGGTGCAAGACGCATTGGTTGAGCGCTTTAACCTTACCGAGCGTTACGAGTCCAAGCTCAAACAAGACGCGCGCTCCGCGCTGGAGGCCAATGTGCTGGTGGCTAGCGGCAAAGACGGGCTGATTACCATTGACGCGTCTGACCGCGACCCCCAGTTTGCAGCCGACCTGGCCAATGCCCATGTGCAAGAACTCGGCGTCCTTTTAAGCCGCTTGGCGGTAACCGAAGCGCAGCAGCGCAGGATGTTTTTTGAGAAGCAGCTCACTGGTGCCAAAGACAGCCTGGTTAAAGCCGAACGGGCGCTCAAAGCAAGTGGGGTGAATAGCAGCGCTCTTAAAGTGAACCCCACCGCCGCAATAGAAAGTTTGGCAAAACTCAAGGCGGGTGCTACGGCCCAAGAGATAAAGCTTGCCAGCATGCGCGGCTACTTGACCGAGGCAGCGCCCGAGTTCAAACAAGCGCTCACTGAGCTTGCTGCGCTGCGCGCGCAACTGGCCCGCGCGTCTAGCGAAGAATCGGCTGCCACCCGCGACGGCCCGGCAGACAGCGACTACATCGCCCGCTACCGCGACTACAAATACTACGAGACCCTGTTTGAGCTCTTTGCCAAGCAGCTAGAAGTAGCCAAGCTAGACGAAGCCCGCGAAGGTGCCGTCATCCAGGTGGTAGACGCCGCCCAGCCCCCAGAGCGCAAAAGCAAACCTAAAAAAGCCCAGATCGCCGCCATCGCCGCCCTGGCCAGTGGCTTTGCGCTGCTGCTGTTTGTGTTTATCCGCCAAGCCCTGCGCGGCGCTGGTGCCGACGCAGAGTCCGCACAAAAGCTGCAAAACCTGCGCGCCGCCTGGCGCCGCGCCCTTGGCCGACCCGCCTCGCCCGTCATTCCTAGCCCGTCAGTGCGAGCGTAGCGCGGCAATCCACCCCCCCCACGCTTCGCCCACCCATGCCCCTCTACCTAGTCGTCTTCATGGTTACCCTAACGGGCGCCGCCACCCTGGTGCTCACTCAGCGCTGGCACGGCCGTTACAGCTTGGATACGGCCTTTGGCGTGCAAAACCACCACACCGAGCCCACCCCACGTATCGGTGGTGTTGCCCTCGTGGTTGGGCTTTCCGCAGCTTGGCTTGGCGCAAGTACAGACGTGCGCGCTGTGCTGGGCCCCATGCTGCTGGCTGGCGTGCCGGCCTTTGCATTTGGGCTGCTCGAGGATGTCACCAAAAAAATCAGCGTCACCACGCGGCTGCTGGCCACGATGGCCAGTGGTGTGGCAGCTTGGTACATTACGGGTGTAGCCATGCAAAACACAGGTCTTGCGATGCTAGACACTCTGCTGACCTTTGCCCCGCTGGCAGTGATGTTTACCGCCTTTGCGGTCGGCGGTGTTGCAAACGCCGTCAACATCATCGACGGTTTCAACGGCCTGGCTTCCGGCGCGGTGGCCATTATGCTCACCGGGCTGGGGCTGATGGCCGCCAGCCTGGGCGATGCCTCGCTAGCCACGGTATGTTTTCTGATCGCGTGTTGCGCGCTGGGTTTTGGAGGGGTGAACTGGCCCTTCGGACATATATTTTTAGGTGATGGCGGGGCCTATTTGCTGGGCTTTTTACTGGCCTGGGTGGCAGTGGTCTTGCCCATGCGCAACCCGCAAGTTAACGCGTTTGCCACCTTGTTGGTGTGTGCGTATCCGGTGCTAGAAGTTGCCTTCTCGGTACTCAGGCGCCGCAGACGTGCTGGGCACCACCCTGGCCAGGCAGACAAGGCGCATCTGCACCACTTTCTGCACCGGCGACTGGTGTGCAAAATGTTTCCGCATTCCAGCGCCAAACTGCAAAACGGCCTAACCAGCCCGCTGTGTTGGCTGTTTGCGGCGCTGCCTGCTGGCTGGGCGCTGGCCTTTGCCCAAAACACCGCACTTCTGGCTCTGGGCTTTGTCCTAGCCACACTTGGCTATGCGGCGGTCTATGCCCGCCTCACCCAGTTCCGCTGGTGCTTTAGCGCCTGGACATTACGCCCCTTGCCTGTAGTCCCCAAGCCCAATGCCTCGCCATGACAAGCCCTGTTGCCCCCGTTAGGAGCGGCGCCCTCGCCGCGAACCCCTCCTTCGTAGAACAAATAGCCGACCCAGCCTGCTACTGGTACCTCATTCATACCAAAGTGCGGCAAGAGCGCTGCGCCCAAGAAAACTTGGAACGTCAGGGGTTTACCTGTTTCTTGCCCCAATTGCGCTCAGAAAAACTGCGCCGTGGCGCGCTAGCAGTGGTGCAAGAGCCGCTTTTACCCCGTTACCTGTTTATCCGCCTAGACGCTGGGCTTGAGTCCAAAGGCTGGGGGTCCATTCGCTCCACACTAGGTGTTACCCGCATGGTGACGTTTGGCAACCAGCCCGCCAAAATCAGCGACGCGCTGGTGCACGCCATCCGCACGCAAACCGAAGAGGCCATTGCGCCAAAAACGTATTTTGAAGCAGGGCAGGCGCTGGTGGTTACCGACGGGCCGTTTATGGGTCTCGAAGCCATCTACCAAATGCACGACGGCGCGAGCCGTGCCATGGTGCTGCTGAACATATTGAGCAAGCCAGTGCAGCTTGCGATTGCACCTTCAAGCCTGCGCAAGATGCACTAGTGTGGCGTTTGGAGATCGCAACCCATAACCGCCGATGGCTATGCACCCGATCGCGCGAGTTTGGGGCTTGGGCGTCTGTAGAGGTTTGTCATCGCCAGTCCTGGCGCTGATCTTGCAAAAACGGTCTGTCGATTTGGCCAGGCAGCGACTCAACCCAGAAAACGCAGTTCACACCCTGTAATTATCGATTAGTTGAGCACTGGCGCGGGTTTGCGCCGTTTTGGCATCGTCACCAGATGGGTGAAAGTAAACACAGGCGAAAGTTGGCCCTGGCCGGGGTCGAAGGGCGTGGCGCTCAGCCGCAGGTGGTATAGGCGCTGGGCGTGCGAATGCACGTACGCTGGGACGCAGGTGCGGCGGCAACACCGCACGGGCAATTGGTCTTCTTTGCCGAGTTTTAAGCCGCCACCGGGGTCTTTGAGCGTTGGGTCTCAGCTTACCCTTTGGCGTACCGTAGCGGCAACGTCCTGGACGAACGCGACGCGTTGGGCACGCTCATGATGGGCATGTTGGCCGGGCGCCGGCGCTATGCTCACATTACCGCTACGCGCGGCGATGCGGTGGCCGCGCAGGCGCTGGGCATGGACAAGGTGGTGAGCTTAGACGCATTGCGCCGGGCCCTGGAGTGCATCGACGAGACGGCCAGCACGGCGTGGATACGCCCGGCGCTGATGCACGCGGTGCTGATGCGCCAGACGGCCAACGCGCAGCGCCTGGTGGCGCGCCAGTTTGCCCGCTTTGATTGAAGCCGCCCGGACAGCCAGGGCTGCCAGTTGTTGGAAGATCAATTGCAGTTACACGGCTGGAGCAGACGGCGCAGGGTGGTGATCGTGTCGTGCGCCAGAGTGTGCGCGGCGGAATCTCCCGTTAGCGGCGGGTGGATGGACAGCAGCTCAAGCTCAATCTGGCGGGCCCCAGCGTGCACGAAGGCGAGCGGCTGTAGGAGCACGCGGTGATGGTCACCGACGTAAAGTGCACGTTGGAGGCTATCTGGCAACTCTACCGTGCCCGTGCCGATTGCGAGAACGGCTTTGATGAGTTGAAGAACCAGTAGGGGATGAGTGGGTTCACCACGCAGTACATCAACCGCTGCCAGATCACGGCGCAGGCCTGCGCGCTGACCTGCAACTGGTGGAGTTGGTACTGCAGGGCGGCCAGCCCGAGCGCGCGCATGGAGGCGATCACTAGCATGCCGCTGCTGCTCGCAGCGGCAGGCAAGGCAGCCAGCTATGCTGGGCAGACGACGCTGTACCTGACACCGATGCATGGAAAAGTCGGCATCGTCAAATCGTTGATCGCCAATATCCGCGCAGCTTTGCAGGATGTCAGAGCTGCTGCGGAGCAGTTCAAGACCAAAGACCCATGGGCCGTCTTGATGCGCTACGTCAGCGACAAAATCGCACCTGCAATAGGGCCGTTCAGACCTCTAGATGCCCTGCCAGGGAGGGGGTAACTGAAGCTGGATTTGGGAACAACGGTCCGTTCCGGAAAATCATCCTGGGTCTGCTGTTGCGACATGCCGCTCGCTAGCATAGAAAGATCGTCGTGCACGGTAATGCACCATCTGCTGGACTGACGAGCAAAGCGCTTGACGGCAGACATGTGTGTCGATGCCTGGCGCTGGCAGAGCAACCCAGGCTCCCGCCGCAGCCGCAGCCACCCCCTAGGGAGCGACCCTTTATTCCCCGCAGCGGAGGTTTTTGGCTCACCGCTCTGGCGATTTGTGCTTATGTATGCATGCTAAAATCAATGAAATTATGACCAATATAAATATCGATTAAACCAATGCAACCAAAACTCCTGGCCTCGATGTTTGCTGCTGTCTTGGGCCTGGTCTTTACGGCGGTGCCTGCTTATGCGCAGCAGATTTCTGCACCTGGCTATGTAGGGGCGATAAATACGCCCATTGCGCTTTCGATGGCCCATGGCAGCGTGGCTGTTTCGGTGACCAACTCCACGCCCGAGTTGCGCCGGGAGTTTCCCGATGTGGGGTCTTTTGGAGGTATTAATGTCGGCTTTGGCCTTTTGCCTGGTCTGGATGCGGTAGGGCGATTGACCTATGACGGCGACCTCAATTGTGACGCTTACAGCGGAAATTGCCCAGCGGCAACGCGTGACCTTTCGGTCGGAGCCAAATGGCAATTGCCGATTGAACAATTTTGGCCTAGATCGTATTTCTTTAAGCCCCATCTGGCTGTAGGTGTGACTGACTACGGCGGGGCAGCCACGCACTACCGCCAAAAGTACGCCGTAGCGACTGTGGAAGCTGGGCCTTTTTTGATAAGCGCGGGTAAATCGGTGTCTGAGGCCTCTGGCTTGATGAACGGCAGCTTTGGCAGCCTGATTCTCAAGTTGACGGACGAAGTGTCCTTGCTGGCTGAAAACGATACCAGAGAGCTGCGCGCTGGGCTGTCTTGGACGCACAAGGTCAGTCCGAGCATGGACCTGACTGTGGCAATGAGCAAGAAGTTCACCGACAAGTCGGTGCAGCAGTCCGCGCAGGCTACGCTGGGACTAAGCTACTTCTTTGGACGGGGAGAGCGCGCTGCGGCAGCTGAAAGATTTAGCATCCCGGAGTCGATC
This sequence comes from Comamonas sp. lk, assembly GCA_945898115.1. Classification (GTDB taxonomy): domain Bacteria; phylum Pseudomonadota; class Gammaproteobacteria; order Burkholderiales; family Burkholderiaceae_C; genus Allorhodoferax. The sequence continues at coordinate 680 of CAMDHS010000031.1, read as the reverse complement.
ACCGCGCAAGCAAACGTTCTGGATGATTCCACCGCAGCGCAAGACGCCGCCCCGCGCGTCGAAATTTCACCTGCGCAAGTGCTGCCGCGGCAGGCGCCGACAGAGCCGACAGAAACAGCGCTGGACACCGCGCAGCGTCTGGCCGATATGTTCAAGGCTATGGGTTTTTCGGATATTGACGTGGCCAAGACGCCGTCGGGCTGGATGGTGCAGGCCGAGCCCCGGCTTTGGCGCCAGGACCGCATGGACGCCTTGGGCGCGGGTTTGGCGGCGTTTGTAAGGTCAGGTTTGGGCGACGAGTCAGCACTGGTGCTGGCCTTGACGTATATGGGCCAACGCGTGGGGGGCATGCAAACCACCGGGGGCTGTGCCAGACGCTATGTTGAAGGCCAAGATCGGTGCGACGGGCAAGCGGCATTGCAGTTCTTTTTTGACATGGAAAGCATTGCGCAAGAGCAGGGCGCGCAGTGGTTGGTGCTGGACGCGAATAACAAGCGCTTTATGCCGCAGATTGAGATCAGCCCGGCTGCTTCGTACACAGCAGGCACCGAGTTTGGCTTGCTGGACTATTCTGTGGGTGTAACGGGGGGTTGGGAAGTGCCTTTGGCCAAGGGTTTGCAGTGGCAAGGCTTTAACGCGCATTTGCTGAGCGAAACCGACGACTTTAAAAACCCCAACAG
>CAMDHS010000030.1 GCA_945898115.1 Comamonas sp. lk | reverse complement strand
CGATGCAGCCAAAGTAGCGAATGCTGCGAATGGACTCGCCAAACATCTTGGCCACCACGTCTTCGGCCTTGGGGCCCTGAATGGCCAGGGGCGAAACGTCGGGCTCGCACACGTCCACGTTGTAGCCGCCCTCCGCGGCAATGGCGCGCACCCAGAGCAGCATGTCGCTGTCTGCTAGCGAGAACCAGTAGCGGTCCGAGAGCTTGAGCAAAATCGGGTCGTTCAGCAGGCGGCCCTGGTGGTCGCACATGGCCACGTACTTGCCTTGGCCGGCCTTCATCTTGCTCAGGTCGCGTGCGCACAGGTACTGCACCAGGCGGTCAGCGTCGGGGCCAGATACCTCCACTTGCCGCTCCACGCCCACGTCCCACATGGCCACGCCGTGCATCAGGCGGTGCAACTCGGCGGCCAGGTCGCCATACGAGGTGGGCATGAGCATCTTGTTGTAAACGCTGAAATGCGACACACCGTCGCGCACCGTGGCATTGAAAAACGGCGAATGGCGGATGCGCGGCGTCATAGAAATGATGATCTGGGCCAGGGCTGCGGGGATGGGAGTGTGGGATTCGGTCATGGTTTTCATCCGTTTTGCAAAAGTTGGGGCGGCGCGTATTGCGTTTTTCGCCAAGGTGCGGCACCTTATGAAGGCGCAATTCACCTTACATCCTAAAAAACATTTGGGGGCCCGCAATGGCAGAAATGGCCGAATGCTTTGCAAATCGCGCCAAAATAGCCCCGCCCTCCGATGCCCCAGCCCATGCAAACCACCAGCCTGACAATTCCCCTTGCTTTTGTCGAAAGCATGCTGCTGGGCGCGCGCCGCTTGCTGGCGCCCCAGGCGGTGGACACCCTGATCCGCGAAGCCGGTATCAGCCCGGCGCTGGTGGAGCGGCAGACCGCCCGCGTCACGCGCGAGCAGTTTGTGCGTTTGTACGAGCGTATCTCGGTGACCACGGGTGACGAAATGCTGGGCCTGTGGTCGCGGCCCATTCGCGCGGGCACGCTCAAATACCTGGGCCTGAGCCTGCTGGACGCACCCACCCTGCTGGTGGCCCTTTACCGCTTTACCCGGTTTTGGAACCTGCTGCTAGACGACTACCGGCTCGACCTGGTGCGCGCCGACCAGCGCGTCACTATTTCGCTCACGCCCTTGCAGAGCGGCTTGGCGCCCACTGTTTTTGGCCACGCGCTGATGGTCAAGCTCACGCACGGGGTGGCGTCTTGGCTGGTGGGGCGGCGTTTGCCAATTGAGTCGCTGGGCTTTGGTTTTGCGCGCCCGGCCAACTTTGCCGAATATGCCAACCTTTTCCCTGGCCCGGTGGCCTTTGACGCACCGTGCACCTTTATCTGCTTTGCCGAGCCGCATTTGCGCCAGGGCTTTTTGCGGTCCAAGGCCGAGCTGCTGCAGTTTGTCAAAAGCGCCCCCGACGACTGGATTTTTGTCACCTTTGACCACGACGTAACAGTGGCCCGTGTGCGCGCCTTTTTGGCCGACGACAAAACCCCGGACCCCAGCCTGGAAGCCGCCGCCCACGCACTGTGCATGTCCACCCGCACCCTGTCGCGCAAACTGGCCAGCGAGGGCAGCTCGTTTCAAAAAATCAAGGACGCTTTGCGGCGTGACCTGGCCATTCAGCGCCTGGTCAAGACCCAAGACTCGATAGGCCACATTGCCGCCGACCTGGGTTTTGACAACCTGCCGTCCTTTCACCGCGCGTTTTTGGCCTGGACGGGCAGCACGCCGGGCGCTTACCGCAAACAAATGGCGCAGCAAGCCTGAGCCCTGCGCCCGCCCAGCCCTTATATTCAAAGCCCCGCCCGCGCACCCTGCGCGGCGCCCCGCCCAAAGCGGCCCCACCTCCAGCCCGCTCCCCTTTTTTGTTCGAGACCGTACCGTTTGACTTCTGAAGCCGCCCTATCCCCTTTTGCCCAGCACGCCCTGGCCGCTTTTGAACACGTGGTGGGCCACACCTCGGGCTTTCGCGCCCGCCCAGGCCAGCACGCCATGGCGCAGTGCGTGGCAGATACCTTAAGCCGCGCCGACCTGGGCGAGTGCGACGACCCGACCAAGGCGATTGCTGTCATCCAGGCCGGCACCGGCGTGGGCAAGTCGGCCGCCTACGCCAGCACGGCAATCGCCATGGCGCTAGAGCGCAAGACCCGGGTGCTGATTTCTACGGCCACCGTGGCACTGCAAGAGCAGCTCATGCAAAAAGACCTGCCCGCGCTGGCTGCAGCCATGGACAAGCCTTTTGCCTATGCGCTGGCCAAGGGCCGGGGCCGCTATGTGTGCAAGCTCAAGTTGGAGCGCCTGGTGGGCGTGGGCGGCGTGGACGAAGACCTGTTTGAAGAAGAACAAAGCGCCCAGCGCGGCCCCGCCCACGAGGCACAAGAAGAACGCCGCCTGCGCCTGTACGACCACATGGCCAATCTGCTGGCCAACGGCCGCTGGGACGGCGACCGCGACAGCCTGAACGACGCCCCCGAGCCCGGCGACTGGACCACCGTAGCCGCCGAGCGCCACAGCTGCACCGCGCGCCACTGCCCACGCTACCGCGAGTGCAGCTACTACCAGGCGCGCACCAAGCTGGCCGAGGCCAATGTGATCGTGGCCAACCACGACCTGGTGCTCGCGTCCCTGGGCATGAAAACCCTGCCCGAGCTTGACAACTGCCTGGTGATTTTTGACGAAGGCCACCACCTGCCGGCCGTAGCACTTGACCAGTTCAGCAGCGCCATGGACCTGAGCAGCCTGCGCTGGCTCGACAAGTTGCCCAAGATACTGACCGAGGTGAGCCGCAGCCTGCAGCTCACGCTGACCGAAGACGTGGCCACCGTGGCCAGCCAGCTCAAAAGCGCACTGCAGCAGCTCGCCCGCATGGCGCTGGACCTGGTGCACACCAGCACCCTGGGCAAAGACGGCACGCTGCGCTTTGCCAACGGCGTGCTGCCCGAGACGCTGACCGAGCCGGTGGCCTTGATCCACGCGCAAGCCGCCGGCCTGTCCAAGGCCCTTGAAGCCTTGGGCGCCGAGGTCAAGTCTGTGGCCAAAGAAGACCCGTCCCAAGCCCTGCAATGCGCGCAGCTTTACACCAAGCTCGGCGCCCTGTCGCCACGCCTGTCCAGCGTGGTGGGTACGGCCACGCTGCTGCTGGAACACGGCGCGCAGCCCTTGGCCAAGTGGCTGCAAGTGGAAAGCGAAAGTGGCTTTTTGAACATCAGCGCCCACGCCTGCCCCATCGTGCCGGGTGACTTGCTGCGCCAATTTTTGTGGAGCCAAGTGCGCGCCGCCGTGGTGACTTCTGCGTCGCTCACCAGTTGCGGCAGCTTTGACTATTTTTTGAACGAAGCCGGCCTGTCGCACAAGCCCTATGTCACGGCGCTCGAAGTTTCCAGCCCCTTTGACTACAGCACCCAAGGCAGCCTGACCGTGGTGCACACCCTGGCCGAGCCGAAAAACGCCGAGGCCTATACCGCCGAGATGGTGGAATATTTGATGAACGACCTGGCGCAAGTGCAGCGCGGGGCGCTGGTTTTATTCACATCACGCGCGCAAATGCGCAGCGCAGTGGCCGCCCTGCCCGGCACGCTGCTGGAATCGGTGCTGGTGCAAGGCAGCATGTCGCGCACCCGGCTCTTGGCCACGCACATGGCGCGGGTGGAAGCGGGGTTTGCCTCCATCCTGTTTGGCCTGCAGTCGTTTGGCGAGGGCCTGGATTTGCCCGGTGCCCTGTGCGAGACGGTGTTTATCGCCAAGCTGCCGTTTGCGCCCCCCAGCGACCCGGTGGCCGAGGCGCGCGCCGAATGGCTTAAGAGCGTGGGGCGCGACCCGTTCAACGAACTGGTGATTCCGGCCACTGGCATCAAGCTCTTGCAATGGACGGGCCGCGCCATCCGCACCGAAGACGACCGTGCCCAGGTGATTTGCTACGACAAACGCCTGACCACCACCGCCTACGGGCGGCGCATGCTGGGTGGCCTGCCGCCGTACCGGCTGGAGCGGCGGGGGTAAGCCAACCGGGCGGCGCAATCAGACGCCGCCTGCCTCCATGCCAAAGGTCAAACCCGCGTGCTGCTGCAAGCGCGCCACCAAGGGTGCGGCCATCAGCGCGCCGGGGGTCCAGACGCCGCCCGTGGCGCTGCTGCGGGGTACGTCGTGCAGCAGGCACAGCGCGCTTTGGGCAATCATCTTGCAGGTGGAGCCATAGCCCGGATCGCGGTCACCGGTGACCACTGCCTTGAGCGTCTGGCCGCGTGCGGTGCGGCCCATGAACAGCAGCTCGTAGCGCCCGGCCTCGCGTTCCTGCAGTGAGGGGCCTTGGCCTGGCTTGCGCAACACCAGCCACTGCAGCAGCTTGCGCGTGGGCGTAAAGGCCAGCAAAGCGCCCTGCATGCGGGTGCTGCGCGCCAGCGCCTTGGCGCGTTTTTCCCCTCGGGCGCCGGGGCCGGTGAGCATGCGTTCGCTGTAATAAAAGTCGCGACCCCAGGCGTGACCGAGCAAGGCGTTGCTGCGGTGCACGTTTTTGGTGTTGATGGGCGCCATCACAAACGGCCCGGTCCAGGACTGGGCCAAATCGTCAAAGACTGCGCTTTCGCCTTCGGGCTGGCGCGGGCCCTGAAAGCCCGGCGTCAAGGCAAAGGGGTTGAACATGGCGTCGCGGCTGCGGAGGTTTTTGCCCATGTCGGCCACGGTGGCCAGGGCGCTGGCCAGGGTGCCGCCCGAGGCGCTGCCCTTCATTAACCGCACCCGGCCGTGCACAGTAGCAATCGGCTGGCCACTCAGGCGCAGCGCCTCTTGCTGCAAATACCAGACGCCCAGGTCAAACGGAATCGAATCAAAGCCGCAAGAAAACACAATGCGCGCGCCGCTGGCCTGGGCCGGGGCCTGCAAGAGCGGAATCATCTTGGCCATCCAGACCGGCTCGCCGCACAGGTCCACATAGTCGGTGCCCACTTCGGCACAGGCCATAACCAGCGCCTGGCCGTGCAACTGGTAGGGGCCCACGGTGGAAATCACCACCTGGGTTTGCGCCACCAAGGCGCGCAGGGCCACCGGGTCTTGGGCGTCGGCTTGCACCAGCGCCAGGTCTGGGCGGGCCAGCTCAGCGCGCACGCGCTCGAGCTTGGCCATATCGCGCCCGGCCAGCGCCCAGCGCGGGGCTTGGCCCTCGGGCAAACCGGCCAGATACTGGGCGACCAAATTACCGGTGAAGCCGGTGGCGCCGAAAACGATGATGTCGTAGGGTTTTTGCATGCTTGTTTTTTGGCCCCGGTTCACAGACGCCGGGTGCGGTTAAGAATTGGGAGTGGCCGCGCCAGGGGCGGCAGCGCGGAACAGGTGGCAGGATACAGGAGGGCTTATGTAAGGTTGCAAATGGCGCGCCGGTCTGGCGGCAAAAATGGCTTGCGCCTGACGGCACTGGCTGCTTGCGCCTCACGGCACAATGGCCCCCCGCCTTTCCGAGATCCGCCGTGCACGCCAAACCTGCCCCCAACGCGCCCCCGGCCGCAAACCACGCTGCGCTTTCGCAAACCACCAGCCATTCCATCACCCAGGCCTTGAACGCGCTGGGCCTGCTGCTGCGCGGCGGCTTCAAGCCCACGCCTGACGACGCCCTGCCCATGCTAGCCAACGGGCAGGCCGCCGGCACGCTGCTGATGGTGGGCAACGCCGGGCCTGCCATGTGGCGTGCTTTTTCCGCCTCGCCCCAGGCTACAGACGGCCAGCCCCACCCGCTGAACCGCTGGACGCGCCAGCACGTGGACACCATCGCGCAGGCCGCAGACGGCGTGGCCTTGTACCCGTTTGACGCGACGCCAATCTGGCCCTTTCAGCGCTGGGCCGCGCGCGCCGAGCTGGTTTTTTCGTCACCGCTAGGGCTGCTGATTCACCCACAGTACGGTTTGTGGCACGCCTACCGCGCTGCGATTTTGGTGGCGGCGGATTTGCATTTGCCTGCCCCGGCGCCCCCATCCGGCTTTATGGGCAACCCCTGTGCAAGCTGCGCCGACCAGCCTTGCCTGACTACCTGCCCGGTAACCGCCTTCAGCACCAAGGGCTACGACGTGCCCACCTGCGCCAGCCATCTGGCGCTGCCTGCTGGCCAGGATTGCCTAGGTGGCGGCTGCCTGGCGCGGCGCGCTTGCCCTGTGGGCTTGGAATTTGCACAATTGCCTTCGCAAAACGCATTTCACATGCAGGCGTTTTTTAGGGCAGTAGATGCATAACAGGGACTGCTAGCTCTGCCTGTAGCGGGGCACGAGGTCCAGCAGCACCGCACACACCAGGCCGCTGATTGCCCCAGACCAGTGGGCGGCGCTCGCAACCCTAAATCCTGGGGCGCCCACCAGGGGCTGCGCATCGACCTGCAAACCAGGCACAAGCCCGGCCCACGGAGTCCAAGGTGGTAGCTCAAGCACCAGCTTAAGCACCAAGCCCGCCAGTACCACAGCGCCCACCCAGCGGCACGGCCCCTGCCCTTGGCGCAGCAAAGCCCAGGCGCCAATCGCCACCCCCGCGTGCAGCATGCCAGACAAGCCGCCGTAGTGCGCCAAGCCGGGTGACGCCACAAGCAATACGTGGGTAAGCGGCCAGGCCAGCAGCCAGGCCAGCGTTTGCCGTCGCCCAAGCGCTGCGGCATGGCCCCAGGCAATCAGTGCGGCGCAAGCCAACAGATTGAGCCCCAAATGGGTTGCGCTCCAATGCACCAAGCCCGCAGACCAGGCACGCCAAGGCTGTGCTGGCCACAGCGCCGGCTGCCAGTCCAGCAGCGCTTGCCAGCGCGACACCCGCAGTGCGTCGGCCCCATCGCCCCACAGGTCCTGGCCCACAGCGCAAGCGAGCAAGGCCCAGGCCAGCACCAGCCAGGTCCATGCCGAGACAGGCAGGCGCAGCGCGCAGGGCGGCGTCGGCATGGGCACCGGCCTTAGCGGCGCCTGCCAAGCGCTGCTATCCGTTGGCGCCACAGCACTAAACAGGCCAGCAACAAGCCCAGCACCCACCCACCGCTTGTGCTTCCACCGCCACCACCACCGCCGCCTGCGGCCACAGTCGCATTTGCAGCGGGCGCTGTGCCTGCCGACAGCACCTGGCGCGCGGTGTCGCTGGCGCCTGCGCTGTCTGTCACCTGCAACTGCACTTCGACGCTACCGGTGGTACCAACAAACACCACAGTGGCCTGGGCCGAGGTGGTCAGGCCGACAAAGGCCCCTGCGTCTTGGCCGCTGATCTGCGTCCACTGGTAGCTGGTGATGCTGCGACCCAGCGCCGCGCTAGACCCAGCGGCACTGACAAAAACGCTCTTGGACGACTGCAGCGCCGTGGTATCAACCGCAATCCGCGCGGTAGGCATGGGCGCCACCGCGGCAAGCGCTGCGCTGGCGTCTAGCATGCCCGCGCCGCAGGTGCTGGTGGTGCAATAGCACTCCAGTTGTTCGGTGTTGTTGGGCGCTTGGCATTGCTGCACATCGGGCGCAGCGCCACTGACCGGGAAGCTGCGCGCCGTGGCTTGCAGTGCGGTGCGAATGTCGGCGGGACTAAGCTTGGGATTGCGCGAAAGCATCAAACCCACCGTGCCACTGACCTGGGGCGCTGCAAAGCTGGTGCCGACCGATGCGTCATAGCTGTCGGTGTAAATGCTAGCCTGCGGCGTAGTGCGTCCGGAGTTGCTGGTGGTCATGATCGGGTAAAGGCAGGCGCCAGCGTCGTTGACACAATTACCCCCAGGCGCGGCGATCGCGATTTCGCGGCCCACGTTGGAAAAACCCACCTTGGTGCCCAGATGACGCAGCCCCGCAACAGCCAGCGCACCGGGGCAATTGGCGGGTGAGTCGGTGACCAACCCAGCCTCGTTGCCGGCAGCCACCACTACCGTCACGCCTGCAGCGTTGAGCTCTTGCAATACATCAATATAGGCTTGGCTGCAGGTGCTGGCGCTGCCCAGGCTCAGGTTGATTATCTTGGCGGGGTGCTCGTTCACGAAGGTGTTTGCACCCCCCACATCGCTGCTCAGACCCGCCGCCCAGCGCATGGCAGCGATGATGTCGGAGTCGGTGCCACCACAGGCACCCAAAACTCGCACCGGCAAGACCATCACATCGCGGCCCACACCAGCGATGCCCAGGCCGTTGTCGGTGGCCGCACCCACAATGCCTGCCACCTGGGTGCCATGCCAGCTGCTGGCCACAAACTGGGAGTTTCCGCACTCGCCGCGCCTGGCGAAATCGCCAGGATCGCTCTCGTCAGAATCGCGCCCGTTGTCATCGTTGGAACCCGCGGTGTTCGACAAAAAGTCGTAACCGCGGTGCAGCTTGCCGGCCAGGTCGGGGTGGTCAAGTCTCACTCCGGTATCTAGCACAGCCACGGTGACCTGGCTCGAGCCCGTGCTAAAGCTCCAGGCTCCCAGCGCATTGATGGCCGAGACAAAGGTACTGTCGGGCGCCCGCAGATACCACTGGCCCACGGCTGGCGTGGAGGGCGGTGCAATAGGCCCGAAATAGGGATCGTTCGGTGCGGATCGAATAAAACGGCGCCCGTCCACCACGGCCCATTCCACATCGGCCTGGCTGCCAAGCTGCATGGCCAACTGCGCCGAGGACAGCCCCGTGCCAGTAAGTAACTGGGTATGCCGGCCCAGCACACGACCGTCGGACAAAGGCAGCCTCAAGCGCACCGACAGGGCAGTCGCATGCTGGGGTGCGCGCTCTAGCAGCGCACCGCTACGCCCGGCCAGCGCCTGGCGCAGGCCACTGTTGGCCCGAAATTTGACGATCACGCGCGCTGCTGCGGGGTCTTGCGCAAAGGCCATTTCCGGCCTTTCGGGTGAGCGCTCCCGCCCAGGCTCTAAGGCTGCCACCGAAGTGGCGAGCAGTATGGTGGCAACTACCCCCAGCCACAGCAAGTGCCGGAGTCGCTTGGCGATGTGCATGGTGTCTGAAAGAAATAAGGAGGAAGAAAGCAAGCCCGCAGCTTGACAATGCACGTTGGCCCAATGCGCTAGGCCATTGGCAAAAATGTAACCTAGAAAGCCCGTGCACCGGCGCGGCGGCGGTGGAAATCGCTGGCCTGCGCGGCAGCCGCGAAGACATTGCTAGACTCCCAATGATGATAGAAGCCGCTTCCCCGCACACCCCCATGATGGCCCAGTACCTGGGGCTTAAAGCGGACTATCCCGAGACATTGCTGTTCTACCGCATGGGCGACTTTTACGAGATGTTTTTTGCGGACGCAGAAAAAGCCGCGCGCCTGCTGGACATCACCCTGACGCACCGGGGCCAGAGCGCTGGCCAGCCCATTCCCATGGCCGGCGTGCCTTTTCATGCCATGGAAGGCTATTTGGCCAAACTGATACGCCAGGGCGAATCGGTGGCGATTTGCGAGCAAGTGGGCGAAGTGGGCGGCAAAGGGCCGGTCGAGCGCAAGGTGGTGCGGGTGGTGACGCCCGGCACGCTGACTGACGCCGAACTGCTGAACGAGAAATCTGAGTCGCTGCTGCTGGCCGTGCACCAAGGCGCACGCAACCGCTGCGGCCTGGCCTGGCTTAGCGTCACCCAAGGCGTGGTGCATTTGGGCGAATGCGCTACCGACGAAGTAGCCGACTGGGTGGGGCGCCTCTCGCCCAGCGAACTGATTTACAGCGCGGGCGCCAGCAATGCCTTTGAAGACCGCCTTAAACGCCTGCGCAACGGAACAGGCTTGTCGCTTACGGCGCGGCCCGAGTGGCAGTTTGACGGCGCGCTGGGCGAGCGCAAGCTGCAAGAAGTCTTGCAAGCCGCCACCCTGGCCAGTTGGAACGCGCAAGACCTGCCGCTGGCCCACGCCGCCGCCGCCGCCCTCTTGGGCTACGCCGAACACACCCAAGGCAGGGCGCTGGCGCACATCAGTGGCCTGGAAGTGCAGCGCAACGGCGAACTCATCGACCTGCCGCCCAGCACCCGGCGCAACCTGGAAATTGTCCAAACCCTGCGCGGTGAAGACGCGCCTACCCTGTTCTCGCTGCTGGACACCTGCATGACCGGCATGGGCAGCCGCCAGCTCAAAAACTGGCTTCTGCAGCCCCGGCGCGACCGCCGCCAGGCCAAAGAGCGCTTGCAAGCGTTGGCCGCCCTGCGCGCCGATACCCGCCACAGCACCACATTAGCCGCCGCCCTGCGCGCCCAAATCAAGGGCAGCGCCGATGTGGAACGCATCACCGCGCGCCTGAGCCTGCGCCAAGTGCGCCCGCGCGAGCTGGTCGGTTTGGTGCAAACGCTCGCGCGCAGCGAGGCGCTGGCCCATGCGCTGGCGGGTTTTCAGGCCGACCAAGAGTCGATTAACGGCATGGCCGCCGCCGGAACCTTGCTGGAGCGCATAAGTACCGACCTGCTGCCACCCCACGATTGCGCCGCCCTTCTGCTGCGCGCCATTGCGCCCGAGCCCGCAGCAATGGTGCGTGACGGCGGCGTGATCGCCAGCGGCTTTGACGCCGATCTGGATGAGTTGCGCGCCATTCAGACCAACTGCGACGCTTTTTTGCTGGACCTGGAAACCCGCGAGCGCGCACGCACCGGCATTGCCAATTTACGCGTGCAGTTCAACAAAGTGCATGGTTTTTTTATTGAAGTCACCCAGGGCCAGGCCAGCAAAGTGCCCGACGACTACCGCCGCCGCCAGACCCTGAAAAACGCCGAGCGCTTTATCACCCCCGAACTCAAGGCCTTTGAGGACAAAGCCCTGAGCGCCCAAGAGCGCGCCCTGGCCCGCGAGAAATGGCTGTTTGAACAAGTGCTTGACGCCTTGCAGGCCTATGTGAGCCCGCTCACGCGCCTGGCGCGCGCGCTCGCTGCGCTGGACGCGCTGTGCGCCCTGGCCGAGCGCTCGCTCACCCTGGGCTGGTGCGCGCCGCAGTTTGTAGAACATCCCTGCATCGAAATATCCCAGGGCCGCCACCCGGTGGTCGAATCGCGTCTGGCTGAACTGAGCAGCGGCAACTTTATTGCCAACGACACCCAACTCGGCCTTCGCCAGCGCCTGCAGGTGATTACCGGCCCCAATATGGGCGGCAAATCCACCTATATGCGCCAGGTGGCGCTCATCGTGCTGCTGGCCAGCGTGGGCTCGTACGTGCCAGCCAGCGCCTGCCGCCTGGGGCCGATTGACGCCATCCACACCCGCATTGGCGCGGCCGACGACCTGGCCAACGCGCAATCGACCTTTATGCTGGAAATGGTGGAAGCCGCGCAAATTTTGCACAGCGCCACACCGCAGTCGCTGGTGCTGATGGACGAGATAGGCCGGGGCACATCCACCTTTGACGGCCTGGCCCTGGCCAGCGCCATTGCCACCCAGTTGCACGACAAAACCCAGGCCTTTTGCCTGTTTGCCACGCATTACTTTGAGCTCACCGAGTTTCCGGCCAACCACCACGGGGCGGTCAATGTGCACGTGAGCGCCGCCGAATCGGGCCGCGACATCGTGTTTTTGCACGCCATTGAACCCGGCCCAGCCAGCCGCAGCTACGGCGTGCAAGTGGCGCGCTTGGCCGGCATGCCTGCGGCAGTGCTCAACCAGGCCCGGCGCACGCTCGATGCTTTAGAGGCCCAGTCCACCGAATCGCGCGCCCAAGTCGATTTGTTTGCCGCGCCACCCTTGGAAGCGCTGGCTGCCCCCAGCGCGGTAGAAGCAGCAGTCGCCGCCCTGAACCCCGACGCCATGAGCCCGCGCGAGGCCATGGACGCGATTTACCAGCTCAAGGCGCTGAGCGGGCGCTGAACGGGCAACAGTTTTCAGGAGACACCCCATGTTTACCTATGTCTGTCTGGGCACCAGCGATATTGCCCGCGCGGTGCGCTTTTACGACCCGGTCATGGCCGCACTGGGCCATGCGCGCTGCCACACGCCGGGTGAGGAAGATTTTGGTGATCTGATGGGTTGGGGCAGCTACTCGGACCAAGGCGCGCACGAAATTGCGCTTTGGGTCGGTAAACCTTTTGACGGCGGACCACCGAGCAGCGGCAACGGCACCATGGTCGCGCTGCAAGCCAGAAGTTGGGCGCAAGTGGATGCTTTTTACGCCGCAGCGCTGGCGTTTGGGGGAGTGAGCGAAGGCGCACCGGGCTTGCGCACCCAGTACAACCCGGACTTTTACGCCGCCTATGTGCGCGACCCAGACGGCAACAAACTGGCTGCGGTGTGCCGGGGTTTTGTGGCGACTCAGGACGCGGGGCTCTAAGACACGACCGGACGCGCCAGCATGCGCGCCAAGCCTTCGGTCAGCGCAATTCCAAGCAATTCAATTCATGCCGCTTTGTGCAAACAAGCGCAGCCAGGCATCGCGTGGCGCCAGGATCTGCATCACTCCTTGCCCACCCCAGCCCAAGACCCTGCGGTCTCCGGTCACGAACACCGCAGCGCCCGCTTCTCTGGCAGCGCGCACCAATCGCACATCGTTATCGCCGACCGGCTCATCCACATCGGGGACACAAACCGCCTCGGACCAAATAGCGTCAAACAAGGCCTGCGCCTGCGGCACATGGGGAAACTTGCGGGCCAGTACCGCATGCGCCTCCGATTGCACGAGCCGCGTGGTCAGGAGCCAGTTGCGCTGGGCAGACTCGGTCAGGATCGCTTCGCACAAGCCCGCAAACACGGTGGCAGACAACCACACATTGGTGTCAAGAAACACCTTCATGAGGCATCTTGCAAGATGTCATCTTCGGTGAGCCAGCCTGACTGCCGCGCTGCAGCACCCAACTCGGCGTGCGCTGCCTGTAAAGACTGGCGCAAACGGTAGCCCCGCAGCGACTCGGCCAGCAACTCCCGCACCACTTCGCTCTTGGTCTTGCCGGTTTGCTCGCAAGCCCACTGCAAATCCTGTTCTTCGCGTTCGGTTAAACGCACAGTCAAGGTACTCATTTCTGTCCTTTCAACGCATTCCAATAGATGCGTACGACATCGTAATACAAGCGCTAAAGCAATGCAATCAGCATGACCACCGGGGCAATCAAGGCCCGCAAAGCCGCACAGAAGTGGCGACTGCACACAAGGTCGATCGGATTTACCAGCACAAGGGACTGGCGGCAAAGTCGCAGCCCCCGCGCAGGGAGCGGTCACCCTACTTCAGGGGTCGCGCAGACCCCAGTTCGCGCAGCAGTGCGTCGTAGCTTGAACCCAATTCAGGGTCAATTTCTTGCAAAGACGCGCCGATGGCCGCAGGCACTGGGTCTTGCGCCATGACGGCAGAAACGGCGTGCACTTCTTTGGCCACCGGAATTGCGGGGGCGACCGGCGCCGGGCTGCTTGCCTTGGCCGCTGGCGCATCCAAGTCCCCAAACCCTTGCAAACCCTGCAAACTGCTGGACAAGTTGCCAAACATGGCCGCGACCTCGGGCGTGGGTAGGGGTGCGAGGGCAGCGGTCGGGGCGCGCAGCTTGAGCAGCACATAAGAGAAAAGCGCCCCCAACAGCAGCACCGCGCTCACGCAAAGCCACAGCGCCCACACGGCGCCCGCATCAACCGGATGCATTCGCAGCAAGGCGCCCAGCTCGGTGCCAAAAGTGCGCCAGGGCAAAGCCTGCAGCCAGTCAGCGGAGTCCGTCCAAAAGGCGGGCGCCCAAGCCAGGGCGGCTGTCAGCAAACAGAGGTTGAGCACAGCGGCCCACAAGGTGGCGATAAAAAACATGGCTTTGGCTGTCGCGGCTGGGGCTTATTTGAACTCTTGCACCAGCTTGTCGTGCAACAAGCTGGCCAGATGCGCGCGCGCCTGGGCGATTGCCAGCGCCTCTTGCTCGGCGTCCACCGAATCGGCAGCCATGTCCACCAGCTTTTGTTTGAGACGCACGATTTGCGCCTGGGTGTCTTGCAAGGCGGTTTGCAGGTGCGTTTCGCGTGCCGTGTGCTGGTCGAGTTCGGCCAGCAATTCCAGCGTCTGCTGCAAGAAAAACTTGTTTTTGCGCCCGTGCTGCAGGTCGGTGCGGCTCAGGAACACCTGCATTTGTTGCGCCAGATTTTGGTAGGCGGGGGCGGGGGCATGAACCCGCTCGACAGGGGCATTGCCCGGGTCAACCAGTCCCCAGGGCGCTTGGACGGGCGCGGCGCCGGTGGCGTCTGCGGGCGCAGAAGCAGCCTGTGCATCGGGGAAGTTGAGTGGGCCTTCGGACATGAAAAAAGGGTGTGCGGGGATGAGAAGTGGAGGTTTGGCAAATGGGCCCGGGGCAATCAGCACACTTCGCAGCGGCTTTCACGGCCCAAACCCGGGGTCGCCCGATTCTAGCGACGCACCGCAGGCGCGCCTTAAGCACAAGGCCGCCTCGGGCCTTCGGCGCCCTCGGCACGCTGGCACATGCGTGCGGCGCTCGGGTGCGCCGATAATCACCGGCTTTGCGTCGAAAAACATTCCTTGCCCATGACATATTGCGTCGCCATCAAACTCAACGCCGGCTTGGTGTTTCTTTCGGACTCGCGCACCAATGCCGGTTTGGACCAGATCAACACCTTTCGCAAGATGATCGTCTACGAAAAGACCGACGACCGCTTTATGGTGCTGCTCTCAGCCGGCAACCTGAGCATTGCGCAGTCAGTGCGTGAGATTTTGCAGGTCGAGCAGCTCAAGGAAAACGGCGACGCTGCTGGCACCACCATCTGGAACGCCACCAGCATGTTTGACGCCGCCCGCGTGCTGGGCGCCGCCATTCGCCGGGTTTATCAGCGCGACGCCGAGTCGCTCAAGCAAGCGGGCATGGACTTCAACGTGTCCCTGATTTTTGGTGGTCAGATTGCTGGCGAAGGCATGCGCTTGTTCCAGGTGTATTCGGCGGGCAACTTTATCGAGGCCACGCCTGAGACGCCCTACTTTCAAATCGGTGAATCCAAATACGGCAAACCGGTGCTTGACCGCGTGATCACCCCCACCACCCCTCTGGAAGAAGCGGCCAAATGCGCGCTGGTGTCCATGGATTCGACCCTCAAGTCCAATCTGTCGGTCGGCTTGCCGCTGGACATGGTGGTCTACGAGGCCAACAGCTATAGCACCGACAAAATCGTCTGTATTGACGAGAACAACCCTTACTTCAAGATGCTGCACAACAGCTGGGGCCAAAAACTGCGCGAGGTCTTTGACAGCATTGAAGACCCCATGTGGAATGGCGGCCCCACCGAGGTGCCGCTGCGCCTGCATTCCCAACGCAATCTGCCCTTGAAAAAGATCAGCACCCCCCAAGAAAAGCTGATCTGAGACACCCTACTGCATGATTCCTATCGCTTTCTTCCACGGCAACAGCTTTCCCGCCAGCACCTACCGGGTGCTCTTCAAACACTTGCGCGCGCGCGGCTTTAGCGTCAAGGCCATCGAAAAACTGGGCCACGACCCACGCCACCCCGTGGACAACAACTGGCGCGGCATGGTCGAACAAGTGGCCGAATTCACCCACGCCCAGGTCGACAAACTGGGCCAACCAGTGTGGATGGTGGGCCACTCGCTCGGTGGCTTCTTGAGCCTGATGGCGGCAGCCAGACACCCGCATCTGGTGCGCGGCGTGCTGCTGCTGGACTCGCCCATCCTGGGCGGCTGGCGCTCTACTGCGCTGGGCATGATCAAGGGCGCGCAGTTGGTCGGCAGCGTGTCACCAGCGGCGATGAGCCACAAGCGGCGCAACAGTTGGCCCAGCGCCGACGCCGCGCTGGAACACTTTCGCCACAAAAAAGCCTTTGCGCATTGGGACGAGGAGGTGCTGCAAGACTACATCGCACACGGCACGGTTGAACACGAGGGCAAGCGCGTGCTGGCCTTTGACCGCGAGATTGAGACCAAGATTTACAACACGATTCCTGACAACCTGGACCGCTTGTTTAAGCGCCACCCGCTCAAATGCCCGGTGAGCTTTATTGGCGGGCGCCAGTCGCGGGAAATGCGCCTGGTTGGCATGTCTATGACCGACCAGCTGACCAAGGGCCGCACCATGATGCTCGACGGCAGCCACCTGTTTCCGATGGAAAAACCGCTGGCCACGGCGGCTGCCATCGAGGCCTCGCTGCGCAATATGGGCGCCTGAGCGCCCTGCTCTTTTTGAGTCGGGTCAGGCGGCCCAGGTGACCATTCCGCTCCAGCCCGTGGCCAGCACCACCATGCCAAAGGCAATGCGGTAATAGGCAAAACCCACAAAGCTGTGGGTGGACACAAAGCGCAGCAGCCAGCGCACGCACATCCAAGCGCTGATGAAAGAAAAAACCAGTCCCACCATAAACATAGGTGCGTCGGCCAGGCTCAGGAGCGCACGCTCTTTGTATAGGCTGTAGGCGCCCGCACCAATGAGCGTGGGAATGGCCAGGAAAAACGAAAAATCCGTTGCAGCCTTGCGCGACAGGCCTAGCAACATGCCGCCAATGATGGTCGCGCCGCTGCGACTGGTCCCCGGCACCATGGCCAGGCACTGCACCAACCCGACTTTGAGTGCATCAAGCGCGCTCAAATCGTCCACCGTCTGCACCCGTGAAAACGTGCCCGTCTGCACGTCGTCGGCCGCCGCCTGGCGCCGCTCGGCCCACAAAATAATAAATCCCCCCAAAATAAAGGTGCTAGCCACTACCTCGGGCGTGAACAAATGCGCCTTGACCGCCTTGCCAAACAGCAAGCCCAGCAGCACCGCAGGCAAAAACGCAATCAACACATTGCGCACCAAGGCGCGCGCCTGCGGCTGCCTCGGCAAGTCCAACACGGTGGACTTGAGCTTTTGCCAATACACCAGCACCACCGCAAAAATGGCACCGGTCTGGATGGCGATGTCAAACACCTTGGCCTTTTCATCGTCAAAACCCAGCAATGCCCCGGCCAAAATCAGGTGTCCGGTGGACGAGATAGGCAAGAACTCGGTCAGCCCTTCCACAATGCCCATCAGGGCGGCTTTGGCCAACAACACAATATCAATCACAGCTTCATCCTTGGTGGTTTATCGCTAAAAAGCCTGCCATTTTCTCATTCATGGCGCAGCGCCTCGATCGGTTGCAGGCGCGAGGCGCGCCGCGCCGGGTAGTAACCAAAAAACACGCCCACCATGCCCGAAAAAACCACGGCCAAGGCCACCGAGTCCAGGCTCAGGCGCACATCCCAAGCCGCAAAATTGCCCACCGCCCAAGTGGCCAGCGCGCCCAGCAACACGCCCAACGCGCCGCCAAGCACGCTTAAGGTCAGCGCCTCAATCAAAAACTGCGCCAGGATATCGCGCTCACGTGCGCCCACCGCCATGCGCAAGCCGATCTCGCGGGTGCGCTCGGTCACGCTAACCAGCATGATGTTCATGATGCCGATGCCGCCAATCACCAGGCTGATACCGGCCACCGTGGCCAGCAGCAGCGTCATGACCCGGCTCGATTCTTCTTGGGCTTGTAGCATTTCGGTCAGGTTGCGCACGGTAAACGGGTCATCGCCGCCCTCGCTCACCTTGAAGCGCTGGCGCAGCAATTCCTTGATGCTGGCTTCCACGTCCGCCATCGATTCGCCCTCACGTACTTTGACGGAGATGGACCACACGCGCTTGACGCGGCTGGTGGCGTCGCCCCCCCAAATGCGGTTGCGCAAGGTGCCCAGGGGAATCATGACCACATCGTCCTGGTCCTGGCCCATGGAGTTTTGGCCCTTGGGCTCTAGCACACCAATGATGGTGATGGGAATACCGCGCAAGCGCAGCACCTGGTCCACCGGGTCTTGCCCGCCAAACAGCTCGCGCGCGGCGGTAGCACCTATCCAGCCCACTTTGGCCGAACCGGCCAGTTCAGCGGCGTCAAAGGCACGGCCGCTTTGCAGCGGCCAGTCGCGCGCTTCCAAATAATCATTGGTCACGCCAATCACGCTGCTGCCCCAGTTGGCATTGCCCCAGACCAGTTGGCCCGTGGTGCGCGAGGTGGGCGCGGCCACTTGCACTTGCGGGATCTCTAAGGCGATGGCCTGCGCGTCTTCCTCCGTCAGGCGCTGGCGGGTTTGCGCGCCCAGGCGCACCCCGGCCTGCGACACGCCGCCTGGCAAAACCAGCATGATGTTCGAGCCCAGACCCTTCATCTGCGTCTGCACCCGTTCGGTCGCCCCCCGCCCCACCGCCACCATGGCAATCACCGCCGCCACCCCAATGATGATGCCCAGCATCGTCAAAAAACTGCGCAAAGCATTGGCCGCCAAAGCCCCCAAAGCACTGCGAAAAGCAGCCCCCCAACTCATGACGCACCTTTTTCGTTAATTGGGGTCAGATTCCAATTTTCAAAGGTAACTTCATCTTTCGCAGGAAATTGGAATCTGACCCCAATTTCCTGATCCTGCGCCACCTGCCCATCTTTGAACAGCAAGCGTCGGCGGGCCCAAGCGGCAAGGTCCGGTTCGTGGGTGACGAGCACGATGGTCACTCCCTCGGCATTCAGACTGCTGAGCAGTTGCATGATCTCTGCGCTGGTTTGCGAGTCCAGCGCGCCGGTGGGCTCGTCGGCCAACACGAGCTGCGGTGCGTTGACCAGGGCCCGCGCGATGGCCACGCGCTGCTGCTGTCCGCCTGACAACTCGGTGGGCAGATGCGTGGTGCGGTCGCCCAGGCCGACGCGCTGCAAAGCGGCCAGTGCGCGCTCGCGTCGATGTGCGGGTTTGACGCCGGCATACAGGAGCGGTAACTCCACGTTTTCCAGGGCAGACGCCCGGGGTAGCAGGTTGAACTGCTGAAACACAAAGCCGATGCGCCGGTTGCGCAGCGCGGCCAGCGCGTCGGCG
>CAMDHS010000029.1 GCA_945898115.1 Comamonas sp. lk | reverse complement strand
GGCATTTGCTGCGGGTGCTGTTCCACCCGGCCCATAAAGCTGAACACCGGCATGGCCGCGCTCATGCCGCCGGGCATGCCATCGCCAGGTTGCGCCTGGCATCTCCTGAAATCAATGCTGCGCCCGTCAATGCGCGGCGGCGTGCCGGTTTTCAGCCGGCCTTGCGCCAGCTTCAACTCTTTGAGGCGCGCGCTCAGGCGAATCGCCGGGGGGTCGCCCGCGCGCCCGGCGGCGTAATTGTTCATGCCCACATGGATCTTGCCGTCCAAAAAGGTGCCTGCGGTCAGCACCACGGTCTTGGCGCGAAAGCTGATGCCGATCTGCGTGACCGCACCCACCACCCGGTCACCCTCAATCAGCAAGTCGTCCACAGCTTGCTGAAAGAGCGACAGGTTGGGCTGGTTTTCCAGCATGCGGCGAATCGCGGCCTTGTACAAGACGCGGTCGGCCTGGGCGCGGGTGGCGCGCACCGCCGGGCCCTTGCTGGAATTGAGGATGCGAAACTGGATGCCGGCCTCGTCCGTGGCCAAGGCCATGGCGCCGCCCAGGGCGTCCACCTCTTTGACCAGGTGGCCTTTGCCGATGCCGCCAATCGACGGGTTGCAGCTCATTTGCCCCAGGGTTTCGATGTTGTGCGTCAGCAGCAAGGTCTTGCAGCCCATGCGCGCAGCGGCCAGCGCAGCCTCGCACCCGGCGTGGCCGCCGCCGACGACGATGACGTCAAACTGTTGGGGATAAAGCATGGCGGGCAATCAAGTCAGGGGGAGGAGAGCGATTTTACCGGCGGCGCCTCCAAGTGCGCCTTAAGAGACGCGCGCGGGACATTTACTAGTCTTTCCCCTAAGTGTCTTGGCGCCCTTGCTGGGGTAGAGTAATTGGCAACAATACATCGGAGTTCGCGCATGTCCAGCCCATCCCTCAAAGACCAGGTCAGCCCCGAAGAGTGGCAGCTGCGCGTCGATTTGGCCGCCTGCTACCGCCTGGTGGCCGCCTACGGCTGGAGCGATTTGATCTTCACCCACATCAGCGCGCGCATTCCCGGCCCCGAGCACCACTTTCTGATCAACCCCTACGGCATGCTGTTCGAGGAAGTCACCGCCAGCAGCCTGATCAAGATCGACCAGCAGGGCGAAAAGCGCAGCGAATCGCCGCACCCGGTTAACCGGGCCGGTTTTGTCATCCACAGCGCGGTGCACGCGGTGCGCGAAGACGCGGGCTGCGTCTTGCACACCCATACGCGCGCCGGGGTGGCGGTGAGCGCCCAGGCCTGCGGCGTGCTGCCCATCAGCCAGCAATCGACCTTTGTGCTGGCCTCGCTGGGCTACCACAGCTATGAAGGCGTAGCGCTGTATGACGCCGAAAAGCCGCGCCTGCAAGCCGACCTGGGCCTGGCCAACCACCTCATGCTGCGCAACCACGGCCTGTTGGTGGTGGGCAGCAGCATTGCCGAAGCATTTTTGCTGATGTACAACTTTGAATCCACCTGCCAGATACAGCTCGCCGCGCAAGCCGGCGGCGCGCTCACAGAAGTGGACCCGCGCATCATTGAGGGCGTGGGCCACGCCATGCGCACCCAAACCGATGGCCTGGGCGGCGCCTTTGCCTGGCCAGCCATGCTGCGCAAACTCGACCGCATGGGCAGCGACTACCGGGAATAGGCCCAAGACCAACCATACACAGGTGTATGCTTTGCGCCCGTTGCCACGCTTTTTCGCGTCACCTTTTTCACAAAGGCCACTATGTCCGCACTTGATCTCCCCCTGGGTTCGCCCATTGAAGTCACCCGCCTGGCGCTGCACGACACCCTGGCCTTGCAGCGCGCCGCCTACCTGGCGCAGCCCATCCCCAGCCTGGCGCAACGTCGCTCCGACCTGCGCCGCCTGCAAGCCTATGTGCGCGAACACCGCGACGCGCTGGTTGCGGCAGTAAGTGCCGACTACGGCCACCGCTCCAGCCACGAAACCCTGTTTACCGAGATCTTTACCGTCATCGACGGCGTGGACCATGTGCTCAAGCACCTGAAATCGTGGATGAAGCCGCAGCGCCGCCATGTCGATCTGATGAACTTCTTTGGCGCCAAAAACCGCGTCATCCCGCAGCCCCTGGGCGTGGTGGGCGCCATCGTGCCCTGGAACTTTCCCATCAACCTGGCGTTTACCGGGCTGATTTACACCTTTGCGGCGGGCAATCGCGCCATGGTCAAGATGAGCGAGAACTCGCGCCACCTGGCGCAGTACCTGATTCAAACCATGCCGGCCTACTTTGCGACCGACAAGCTGGCGTTTTTTGACGAAACCGGCGGCGTGGGCGTGGAGTTTTCCCAGCTCAAGTTTGACCACCTGCTGTTCACCGGCTCGGGCCAAACCGGGCGCGCAGTCATGGCCGCAGCCGCCCAAAACCTATGCCCGGTCACGCTGGAGCTCGGTGGCAAGTCACCGGCCGTTGTCTGTGACGACTTTCCGCTGCGCACCGCAGTCGAACGTCTGCTCTACGTGAAATGCCTCAACGCTGGGCAAATCTGCACCACCATCGACTACGCCTATGTGCCGGTCGGCAAGATCGACGCCTTTGTAAACGAGGCCAAAGCCATTGTCAGCCAGCGCTACCCCCAGTTGGACTCGCCCGACCTCACCTCCATCATCGACCAGCGCGCTTTTGAGCGCCTGCTGCGCGCCATGGACGAGGCCGAGCAAGGCGGCGCCACGCTGGTGCCGCTGATTCCAGGCAAACGCTGGGACGCCGCCACGCGCAAGATTGCGCCGCACCTGGTGCTAAATGCGCCAGCCCACTGCGCCTTGCTGCAGCGCGAGATCTTTGGCCCCATCTTGCCGCTGCTGGCCTACACCGCGCTCGAAGACGTGGTGCAAGCCATCAACCAGCGCCCGCGCCCGCTGGCCATGTACCCCTTCAGCCACGATGGCGCGCAAGTGCAAATGCTGATCGACCGCATCATGTCGGGCGGCGTGAGCGTGAACGACGGCCTGTTCCATGTGGCCCAGCACGACCTGCCTTTTGGCGGCGTGGGCGACAGCGGCATGGGCCACTACCACGGCTACGAAGGTTTTGTCACCTTCTCCAAAATGCGCCCGGTGTTCTACCAAGCGCGCTTTAGCGCCGCAAAATTTCTTTGGCCACCGTACACCACATTTGCCAGCAAATACCTCCGGTTTTTGACCAAATAAAGGACGCCCCATGAGCACCAGCACCCTACCCGCGGCCCAGGCCTTTGATTACATCGTGGTGGGCGGCGGCGCCGCCGGCTGCGTGGTGGCCAGCCGCCTGAGCGAAGACCCCGCCGTACGCGTCTGTCTGTTAGAAGCCGGGGGGCCGGACAACTCGGTGCTGATCCACGCGCCCATGGGCTTTGCCGTCAGCGCGCCACTCAAAATCCACAACTGGGGCTACGAGACGGTGCCGCAACCCGGCTTTAACGGCCGACGCGGCTACCAGCCGCGCGGCAAGGTGATGGGCGGCAGCACGTCGATTAACGCCATGGTCTACACCCGCGGCCACCGCGACGACTACGACCACTGGGCCAGCCTGGGCAACCCCGGCTGGAGTTTTGACGAGGTGCTGCCCCTGTTCAAACGCTCTGAACACAACCACTGCTTTGGCGCCACCGCGTATCGCGGCGCCGACGGCCCGCTGCAAGTGAGCTACCTGCGCAGCCCCAGCCCGATCAACGAAGTGTTCTTGCAAGCCTGCGAGCAAACCGGCCTGCCCCGCACCCCCGACTACAACGGCGAACAGCAACTCGGCTGCGGCCCCACACAGGCCATGCAGGCCAATGGCGAACGCTGCAGCGCGGCCAAGGCCTTTATTACGCCCTACATGGGCCGCAGCAACCTGACTGTCATCACCCAGGCCCACACCGAGCGCGTGCTCCTGGACGGCAAACGCGCCACCGGCGTGCAGTACATCCACAAGGGCCAGACCCTTCAGGCGACCGCCACGCGCGAGGTGATTTTGAGCGCTGGGGCCTTTGGTTCACCGCAGCTGCTGATGCTCTCGGGCATAGGGCCCCAGTCACAGCTCCAGGCGCACGGTATTGCCACGGTGCACACGCTGCCCGGCGTGGGGCAAAACCTGCAAGACCACGTCACCACCGTGCTGATCCAGCGCAGCCTACGCAAAGAGGTCACACTGGGCGTTTCACTCTCGGGCCTGGTCGCCGTGGTCAAGTCGATTTTTGAGTGGCGCAGCAAGCGCACCGGCTGGATCACGTCCAACGTGGCCGAGTCACAAGGATTTTTGAAAACCGAGCCCAGCATCGACAAGCCCGACATCCAGCTCGCCCTGTGCACCAGCATCGTAGACGACCACAACCGCAAGACCCACCTGGGCCACGGCTACACCCTGCATGTCACCCTGTGCCGGCCCAAGAGCCGGGGCAGCGTCACGCTGAAAAGCGCCCAATCGACCGACGCACCGGTGATCGATGTGGGCTTCTTTACCCACCCCGAGGACATGGCCACCCTGGTCAAGGGCACGCAAATCGGCATGGACATCTTGCAAGCCAAGCCATTTGACGCCTACCGGGGCGAGATGCTCTACCCCGTGGAGCGCAACAACCCCCAACAAATCGAAGCCTTTTTGCGCGACCACTCCGACACCGAATACCACCCCTGCGGCACCTGCAAAATGGGCCCGCACAGCGACCCCATGGCCGTGGTGGACGCCCAGTTGCGGGTGCACGGCGTGCAAGGCCTGCGGGTGGCGGACGCCTCCATCATGCCCACGCTTACCGGCGGCAACACCACGGCGCCGACCATCATGATTGCGGAGAAAGCCGCCGAGATGATCCGCAGCGGCGCTTAAACGCGCGGCGCCTACGCAAGCAACGGCCGCTGGCGCCAAGCCAGCGCCGCGCCCAGCCACAAAGCAAGCGCCGACACCAGCAAGCCGCGCTCTAGGCCGCCAGCACCATCGGCAATCCAGCCCACCAGCGTGGGGCCCACAATTTGCCCGGCAGCAAACACGACCGTAAAGGCGCTAATGCCGGTGGCCCAGGCGCTGGGCGGCAGGTTATGGCGCACCAGCGCGGTGCTCGACGCCACGATGGACAAAAACACGCCGCCAAACAGCAAACCTGAGAGCACCACCACCGCAAAGCTCTGCGTCACCGCAGGCAGCAACACCGCAAGCCCCAGCAAGCCATTGAGTCGCGCCATAGCGCCGCCGCCCTGGTGGCGGTTAAGCAAGCCCGCCCAAATGCGCGAAGAAGCCACCACCGCCAAACCCAAGAGGCCATAAAACACCGTCACCTCCGCCGCGCTGGCGCCTTGCGCGCGCAAGAGCGCCACCGCAAAAGTCATGTAGCCGATATAGCCCACGCCGAACATGCCATAGCCCGCCAACGCAAAACCAAACACGCGCCAACCAAACACTCTTGGGGCGCCAGCATCCGTCGCAGCTGCTGCTGCAGGCATCTGCTCCCACTGCCCCATCACCCGCGCGGGCCAGCGCAGCAAGGCAGTGGCGGCAAAACACAGCAGCGCCAGCGCCCACCAGGCAAAGCGCCAGCTGTGCTTCTGGTCTCCAAAGGCGTCCAACACCCAAGGCACCAGCAGCGCTGAAACCGTAATCCCCAGCCCCGTGCCGCCGTAGTACACACCCAGCAACAAACCAGCCTGCGCGGGTGCGCGGCTGCCCAGGCGCGCGGCCAGCAAGCCCCCGGCCACAAATACCAACGCACTGGCCACCCCGGCCAGCAGGCGCTGCAACAGCAAGACCGGCGCCTCGGTAAAAAAGCCGCACAAGCCCATGAACAGCGCCGCCAAGAGCGAGCCCGCCCACAACAACACCGTGGGGGAGACGCGGCGCATCAGGCCCGGCATGGCCAGCGCGCCGAGCAAATAGCCCACGGCGTTGGCGGTGTTCATGGCGCCGGCCAAGGTGTAGCTCCAGCCCAGATCGGTACGCATCCCCGGCAACAGCAAGCCGTAGGCAAAGCGCGTCACACCCAAGGAGACAGCCGCGCCCACCGACAGGGCCAAAGCAAGCCAAAATAGCGGACGCAGCGGTAAGGGCACAAACACTCCAAGTCAGAATCAAGCCGCGATTGTGCGCTGGCCCACCGCGCACCCCTGCTGCACAAACGACCCTGCATTTCCCACACCCGCCACCCCATTTTTTGAAAACCCGCATGACCACTTTGTTCGACTCCCTGGCGCTAGGCCCCATCACCCTGGCCAACCGCGCCGTCATGGCGCCACTCACCCGCAACCGCGCCCCTGGTGCCATTCCCACCGCGGCCATGGTCAGCTACTACACCCAGCGCGCCGACCCCCAAGACGGCGCAGGCCTGATCATCACGGAGGCCACGGCGATCAGCCACCAGGGCCAGGGCTATTCCGACGTGCCCGGCATCTGGAGCGATGCCCAAGTACAAGCCTGGAAGCCCGTTACCGCGTCGGTGCATGCGGTGGGCGGCAAGATATTCATGCAACTGTGGCATGTGGGCCGCGTCTCGCACGTGGACCTGCAGCCGGGCGGCCAGGCACCCGTGGCGCCCTCGGCTATTACCGCCAAGACCAAAACCGTGCTGATCACCGACGGCGTGCCGCGTTTTGTGCCGACGTCTGAGCCGCGCGCCCTGCGCCTCGATGAGTTGCCGGGCATCGTGGCCGACTACCGCACCGCCGCCCGCAACGCCATGGCCGCCGGTTTTGATGGCGTGGAAGTGCACGCCGCCAATGGCTACCTGATCGACCAGTTTTTGCGCTCGGGCTCCAACCACCGCAGCGACGCCTATGGCGGCAGCATCGAAAACCGCGCGCGTCTGCTGGTGGAAGTGATGCAGGCCGTCTGCACCGAGATTGGCGCCACCCACGTGGCACTGCGCTTGTCGCCGGTCACCCCGGCCAATGACGCGGCAGACCCGCAACCGCAGCCCCTGTTCACCCACGTGGTGCAGCAGCTCGCGCCCTTAGGCCTGGCCTATGTGCACCTGATTGAAGGCTCCACCGGCGCCGAGCGCGACTACCAGCAAGGCGACACGCCCTTTGACTACGCCGCCCTGCTGCAGGCTTACAAAGCCGCTGGCGGCCACGGCGCCTGGATGGTCAACAACGCCTATGACCTGGCCCTGGGCAACCACGCTCTGGCGCATGGCGCTGACTTGGTGGCTTTTGGCAAACCCTTTATCGCCAACCCGGACCTGACCCGCCGCCTGCGCGAAGGCGCAGCGCTCAACCCAGCGGACCGCAGCACCTTTTACGGCGGTGGCGCCCACGGCTACACCGACTACCCGACGCTAGGCCACTAAGTACGCCGCTGCGAAGGGTTTAAGGCACCTTCCAGCGCTTGAGCAGCAAGGCGTTGGCCATGACGCTCACCGAACTCAGCGCCATGGCCCCGCCCGCCAGCACCGGGTTCAGGTAGCCCAGCGCCGCCAGCGGAATACCCGCCACGTTGTAGAAAAACGCCCAAAACAGGTTTTGCCGGATCTTGGCCACGGTGCGGCTGGAAATGTCCAAGGCCGCAGCCACCAGGCGCAGCTCACCGCGCATCAGGGTGATGCCCGCCGCGTGCATGGCTACATCGGTGCCGCCGCCGCCAATATTCGACATCGCCACGCCCACATCGGCCGCCGCCAGCGCCGGGGCGTCGTTCACGCCGTCGCCCACCATGGCCACCGTGCAATGCGCATGGGCGTCGCCCTTGAGCGCCGTGATCTTGGCCGCCTTGTCGCCCGGCAGCACTTCGGCCAGCACCTCTGTGCTGCCGGGGCTGGCGTCCAGGCCCAGGCGGCGCGCCATGGCCCGGGCTGCGCCCCAGTTGTCGCCCGAGACCATCACCGTGCGAATGCCGCGCGCGCGCAATTGGGCAATCGCCTCTTTGGCGCCGGGCTTGGGCTCGTCGGCAAAGGCCAGCAAAGCGCGCAAGCTCCAAACACCGTCTTGTTGTTGCGCCAAAGCTGACACGCTAGCGCCCTCGGCCTCCAGGGCCCGCGCCTGGGTGGCAAACGCGGCACCGGCGGGCGTGGCCAGTGCAGGCTGGGCTTGCAGCTCCTGCAACCAGCGCAGGCTGCCCAGGGCGTAGTGCTGGCCGTCCACCAGGCCTTCGGTGCCGCGCCCGGACACCGCGCGTGCGTCGGCCAAAGGTAGCAGCGCCAATCCTTGGGCGCTGGCGCGCTCCAGCACCGCGTGCGCCAGCGGGTGTTCGCTGCCGCTTTGCAGGGTGGCGCAGACCTGCAACAGCGCTGCGTCCATGGTGGCCGGGGCGTCGGCGACCGTCGCACCAGGCGCCAGCAGCGCCTTGAGCTGCGGCCGGCCCATGGTCAAGGTGCCGGTCTTGTCAAAGGCCACCACGTTCACCTTGTGCGCCAGTTCCAGCGCCTGGGCGTCTTTGATCAAAATGCCGTACTTGGCTGCCACCCCGGTGCCCGCCATGATGGCCACGGGCGTAGCCAGCCCCAGCGCGCAGGGGCAGGCAATCACCAGCACCGCCACCGCGCGGATCAGCGCCAGCTCAAAACTGTGGCCCGTAAGCCACCAAGCCAAGAGCGTGGCCAGGGCAATCAGCAAGACCACCGGCACAAACACGGCGCTTACCTGATCGACCATGCGCTGGATCGGCGCCTTGGCCGCCTGCGCGTCTTCCACCAGGCGGATGATGTGGGACAGCATGGTTTGCGCGCCCACGGCGGTGACCCGCACCAGCACCCGGCCTTCGCCGTTGATAGCGCCACCCGTTACCCGCGCACCCGCCTCTTTGGCCACCGGCAGCGACTCGCCAGTGAGCATGGATTCGTCCACCTGCGTGACGCCGTCCGTGACCACTCCGTCCACCGCAAAACGCTCGCCCGGCTTGACCACCAGCGTGTCGCCCACCAGCACTTCGGCCACGGGCACGTCCACCTCGCCCTCGGGGCGCAGCAAATGCGCACGCTCAGGCCGCAGGGCGTGCAGGGCGCGAATGGCCGAGGTGGTTTGCCGCTTGGCCCGCACTTCGAGCCATTTGCCCAGCAGCACCAGGCTGATCACCAGCGCCGACCCTTCAAAGTACAAATGCACCATGGCCCCGGCCGGGGCGCTCAGCCACAGCCACACCGACAAAGCCCAGCCCGCCGTGGTGCCAAGCGACACCAGCAAATCCATATTGCCACTGCCGTTTTTCAGGGCGTGCCAGCCGGCCACATAAAAGCGCGCACCCAGCACAAACTGCACCGGCGTGGCCAGCGCAAACTGCCACAGCGGCGAGAGCATCCAGTGCTGGCCCAGCACGTCGCCCAGCATGGGCAACACCAGCGGCACACACAGCGCCAGGCCCCAGGCCACCGGCGCAAACCCGGCCCAGGCCCCGGCGTCTGGCGTGTCAATGGCCGCGTCAGCCGCCTTGGGCTCGTAACCGGCGTCGCGCACCGCGCGGCGCAGCAAGGCCTCCATTTGCGCGGCTTGCGCCACGTCGGCCGGGAACGCAATGCGCGCCGACTCGGTGGCCAGGTTCACATTGGCGCTTTGCACGCCAGGCACGCGCTTGAGCGCTTTTTCCACCCGGCCCACGCACGACGCGCAGGTCATGCCGCCAATGCCGATGTCCAGGGAACACACTTCAGGGGGCGCGGGGCTGCTCATGGGCGGATTGTCTTTCGGGGGAGGGTTGAAAAAGAGGGCCTTGGGTGCAAGGTTAAGCTCATGGACAAAGCTTGAAGCTTCTTTGGCCAAACATATTTATTTTTGAAAGCGCAACATGAACCATCTCTTTACCGTCACCGGCATGACCTGCGGCCACTGCGAAAAAGCCGTTACTGCGGCGATTGTGCGGCTCGATCCGCAGGCCTTGGTTGAGATTGAGCGCAGTGCCAACAAGGTGCAGGTGCAGTCTGAGCAAAGTCATGAGGCGTTGGCCCATGCGATTGTCGTGGAAGGGTATGTGGTAGCGGGCTGATCTGGGTCAACTGGCTCGGCATTTGCGTTGGTTTGCCACTGCGTAGGCTTGCTTTTTTTCCCCGCCTATCCCCCCGGCCCCCTTTCCTCCCCAGCGGGGAGGAAAGGGGGAGCTAACAGCCACATTTGGTTTTTTCGCTTCGACTATGGCACCACTGGCAGCTGCCCAGCGCAAGCGGTAATCGGTCGGAGCGGCGCCCTCGCCGCGAATCTCCACCGGCCTACCTCCCAAAACCGAAAACCTTAGCGGCGAAGCGCCGCTTCTGTCTACCGGGTGCAAGAAGACACCAGGGGGCGCGGCGCTTAATTACTTCGCACGCGCGGTAGTTCGTAGGAGCGGCGCCCTCGCCGCGAATCTCCACCGACCAACCGCCCAAACCCGAAAACCTTAGCGGCGAAGCGCCGCTCCTACCAGGCGCAGCGGAGGCACCACCGGGCGCGGTAACGACAGCAGGCATTTGCGCTGGTGTCTCGCCAGTAGAAGCCTGGCCGTTGCGACAAAACCAAATGTGGCTGTTCGCTCCCTCTTTCGCCCGGCGGGGCGAGAGAGGGGCTGGGGGAGCGAGTGGGGGCTACAAAAGCACCAATAAAAAGAACACTTTTTTAGCGCAAATTAATGGCAAAACCGAAGAAGCAACATCAGCCTAGCGCCATCTCCCCACCCAAAGCCTCAAACAAATCCGGCAACAAGCGCCCCAACTCGCCGGTTGCAATCGCCACATCCGCATCAAAGTGATCATCCGACCGATCACCCGCCGCCGTGGGCGCCTCATCAGCCACCACATCCAAAAAAGCCACTTTTTTAAGCTGCAAAGCCTCGGTCAGCACAAAGGACACGCGGTCGTTCCAGGTCAGGGCCAGGCGGGTGGGGACTTTGCCGTTGGCAATGTGCTGGCTCACTTCGTCGGTGTCCAGGGCGTGGCGGGTGTAGCGCACCACGGCCTTGGATTCGTCGGCGGCCTTGAGTTCGCATTCGCGGTCTACGCTAAAGCCCTGGGGCGCCTCTTTGGTGCCCAGCCAGTGCGCCATGGCGGTGGCGGGTGCGGTTTGGGTGTTGACCAGGCCAAAGGCCAGGCCGTCCACCGCTTTGACTAGGCTGGTCAGCACCTCGTCGGCCTTGGATTGGCTGCCGGCGTCCAACACCAAGAGCTGGGCCTTGGGGTCCACCCAGATCGTCACGCTGCCCTGTTTGGTAAACGCCATGGGCAGGAGCGCCAACCTGGCGTCGTCGCTCAGGGTGCGGATTTCCTTTTTGCCAGGCTTGCGCCCAGTGGCCGCTTCAATTTGCGCCACTTGCTCTTGCACCTTGCGCTTGACCACCGAGCCGGGCACGCTTTTGACTTCCATCATCCACTTCAAAATCCACTGGCCGGCCACCACTTCTACGCAGGCGCCATGGGCCTGGCCGCGGGGTTCGACCCAACCCACGGATTTTTCTTGCGACGCGCCGCATTCCACAAAATGCACTTCCTGCAGCGCGGCCTCGACCTGTGCCTGGGTAGCGGTCCAGGGGGCCGTCAGGCGATACACCATCAAATTTTTAAACACATCAAACCTTCTTAAATCAAAAAATCAACAGTTGGCAAAACCAACTTTACAAAGCCTTGCTTAAGCGCAATCGCGCCGATACACAGCACTTGCACACTGGCCGCACTGCCTGGCGATTTCCGCAACGGTGCAGCCACTGAAAGATACCGCGATGAAAACACCTTGGAAAACCCTTCTTGTTGCTGGCAGCCTGGCTGCCTTTGGTCTGGGCGCAACCGCCCAAATGGGCCCAGCCATGGGCGGGCATGAGGGCATGTTTGGCATGCACCACGGACAAAACGCCTCGCCCGAACGCATGCAAGCACGCGTCACCAAACACCTGGCAGAGCTCAAAAACAAGCTGCGCATTGGCGCATCGCAAGAACCTGCCTGGGCCGCTTTTACTGCTGCCATGAAACCCCCGGCTAGCATGCCGATGGCCATGCCAGACCGCGCTGAGCTCGACAAGCTGACCACGCCCGAACGCATTGACAAAATGCGCCAGCTGCGTACCCAGCACCAAGAAGCAATGAAACCCTTCATGGACCAGCGCGACGAGGCAATCAAGACCTTTTACGCAAGCCTGGATGCCCAGCAAAAAAAGACCTTTGACGCAGAGCATACGCGCATGATGCGCCGGGGCCCCATGCACGGCTAAAGGCGGCTAAGCGTGGCAAATGCGCGGGCCAAAAGCAGCCAGTGGCTGCGCCGCGCTTTGCCCTAAGCCAGCATTTTTTTGAGTTCGCCGCTGGCAATCAGCGCCTGCACGTCGGTGGCACCACCGACCAGCGTGCCTTTGACAAACACCATGGGAAAGGTAGGCCAGCCGGTCCACATTTTCAGGGCGTTGCGCTTGCGCCAGGTGTTGAAGTAGCTGCCATATTCCAGGTACTCAAAGGCAATGCCGGCCTGCTTCAGCGCAGCGCGTGCCTTTGTCGGCATAGGGTTCATTGCCATGCCCACCACGACCACCGGGTGGGCGGCAATAGCGGCCTTCACCTCGTCTACCACATCGTGGTGGTGGGTGGCCACCGCATTGCGAATTGCCGGGTGAATGTCTGCTTCGCTCAGTATTGCTCTTGCCATCGTTGTTTTCCTCCACAAAATGCCATTATGAATGCCGCTGTAGGCTGAAAAATGCGTTTGTCCAGGCGCATAGCCCCCGCGCTCTTTACAAGGCAACACGCTTTTCTACGTACACTTCCCCCATGACACCAGCCCCACTTGAACCCAGCGCGGTTCGCCAAGTCAGCGTTGCACAAACCCTGAGCTGGCTGGTCTTGGGAATGCGCGATCTGGTCAAGCTACGCTGGATCAGCCTGACCCATGGCCTGGCGTTGACGGCGGTGGGCGGCTGCATCACCTTGGTCGCGCATGACCGGTTTTGGTTGCTGGCAGGCGCTTTGTCAGGTTTTTTGTTTATCGCCCCCGTTTTGGCCGCCAGTTTGTACGCCCTAAGCCGCGAACTGGAAAACCAGCAGCCAGCGCGCTTGAACACCGTGTGGCGCACCTGGACAAGCTGGCAGACCAGCCACCACGACAAGCTTGGCAACGACTACTGGTGCATGGTGCAGTTTGGCCTGCTGCTGGCGATCGCTTCCACCGGCTGGGTGCTGACTTCTGCTGCGCTGATCACGCTGCTATCGCCCGTGCCCATCCAAACTCCGGTGGACTTTTTGCGCTTTGTTGTGGGCGCCAAAGAAGGCTGGCTGTTTGAAATATGGCTGGCGCTCGGGGGCGTGATGGCGGCACCCATTTTTGCCTCCAGTGTCGTGACCATGCCGCTCTTGCTGGACCGGCGCATTTCGCTGTGGCAAGCCGTGTTGCTGAGCTGGGGCGTGGTCTTGAAAAACCCGGTGCCCATGGCGGCCTGGGCTGCCATTATTTTGCTCATGAGCTTGCTGGGCTTGGGCTCCTTGTTGCTGGGCCTGGTCTTTGTCGTACCCCTGCTGGGACACGCAAGCTGGCACGCCTACCGTGACCTGATAGATACCAAAAACCTGCCCCTGCGCCAAGGCCCGGCCACGACAGCGGAAGCACACTGATGTGGGGCTACACCGAAGAGCAGATTGCCAGCTTTGGCCTCACCTTTGGCGTGGGCGCCTTCATGCTCTACATGCTGTTCATCATCGGGCAGCTGGCATGGGAAGCCAAGGCCGGCAAATTTGGCACCTTTGTGCTTTTTTTGGGCCTGTCCTTTGGCATGGTGGGCTTTGTCGCCAAGATGGCGATTCAGTGGTGGTTCAACATCTAGGCAACTAGCCCATCAAACGCACGCCAATCACCATGCCATGCAACCAGCCCAAGGTCAGCAACCACAGCAAAAGGCCCAGACCTGCAGTAATGGCCGTCGGTACCAAGGCACCCGCCGTGTACTCAATATCCAAAGCACGATCGCGCTTGCGTGAGGCCCTAAACACCAACACGCTCCAAAGCAAAAAACCACCAAACAGCACCAGATGCGCCAAGGTTCCATTGGCCACCAAATGCGCCAGTGCCCACACCTTGACCGACAAGACCATCGGATGGCGCAAGCGGGCGCGAATGCTATTGCGCGGCACATAGGTAGCCACTAACAGCACCATGGCGATCAGCGTCAGCAAGAATGTCAGGTGCCGCATGCCAGCAGGCGGCGTCCACAACACTTCCGGCGTTTCGCGCGCTAGACCAAAGCCATAAATCACCAAGAACAGGCCCGCACCAGAGAGCAAGGAATACACGACCTTGAAACGGCCTTCGCCCAAGCGCTCTCGCAAGGCGTCACGCCGGGCATCGCCACTGACCCGCAAAGAATGCGTACCCAAGAACACCACCAAACCCAAAACCAAATAAAGCATCGCACTTCTCCCTTGTATTTCAATAAGATTTTCAAATTTAAAGGTACCACACCAAGCACGCCAACGCACGCCAAAGGCTGTGGATAAAAACGGAATAAGCCCGCACTTATACACAGGCGAGGCGCTTTCTGAAAAGTTGTCCCTATTTTCATGACACCAGAAAACACGGTCCTGCACATGCAATGCAGAGCCCTAAACCTATGATTTCAAACAACAAAAAACACTTGTACACAGAATTGCATGGGCCCTATCTACTACTACTATTCTTTAAATAAAGAAATAAGAGATAAGACAGTAACAAGCAAAAGCTTGCAGACAGGCTTAGATTGCATCCTTTGCCAACCGTTTTGCAGAACCATTGCATACGGTAAAATCCCGGTTTGCCCATTCCATCGCCAAGCCCCATGACGGTTCCTCCTGCCGCTGCTTCATCTGGTGCTGTGCCAGCTGCTTTTGAACTCAAGAGCGCCCAACTGACCTTGGTGGCTTTGGTAGTAAAGACCCATGATCTGGCGATTGTGGCCGCCGAACTGGCGTGCAGCTTTGGCCCTAAAGGCGAAAGCCCCGATTTCTTTGACACCGACGGCGTGGTCATCGACTTCACCCAAACCAACATCGTCTTGCCCCATCCACAATGGGAATTGCTGATGAAGGCCTTTGGCGCTTGCAAACTCGTGCCCATGGCGGTGCGAGGCCTGGACCCTGCCAGTTTGGCCGTAGCCCAGCGCCTGGGCCTGACTGAAGCGCCGCCGGAGCCGCGTCGCGTGGTGGCGCCTAGTGCCAAAGCAGTTTCCTCTGCGCCCGTGTCTGCCCCCTTATCTGTGCCTTTGCAGCTTACTTTGCCAGTCGTAGCTCCCGACCCTGTGGCCAAGCCTGCTCCAGCGGAACCGGCAGTGGTGCCAGCCTTAGCGCGCGAAGCCGCACCGGTGCCCACCATGGTGGTGACCAAGCCGCTGCGCTCAGGTCAAAAAGTGTATGCCCGTGGCGGCGATCTGGTCGTGCTGGCCATGGTTAACCGGGGCGCCGAGGTGATTGCCGACGGCAACATCCATGTTTATGCCCCTTTGCGCGGCAAAGCCATGGCCGGGGCCCGGGGCAATACCAGTGCGCGTATTTTCTCGCTTTGCCTGGAGCCTGAGCTGGTGTCGATCGCCGGTATTTACCGCACCACCGAAAAAGAATTAGCAGGCGACGTGCTCGGAAAACCGGCACAAGTCCGTTTAAGCGACGATGGAAATGAGAAACTCATCATCGAAGCCTTGAAATTGTAAAATTCAATATAACGACCCACCTTCGGAAAGAGTCTTCATCCATGGCAAAAATTATTGTGGTCACCTCGGGTAAGGGCGGCGTAGGCAAAACCACCACCAGCGCCAGCTTTGCAGCCGGCTTGGCACTGCGCGGCCACAAAACGGCAGTCATTGACTTTGACGTGGGTCTGCGCAATCTGGACCTGATCATGGGTTGCGAGCGCCGCGTGGTGTACGACCTGATCAACGTGATCCAGCGCGAAGCCAATTTGCACCAGGCCTTGATCAAGGACAAGCAGTGCGAAAACCTCTACGTGCTGGCTGCCTCTCAAACCCGCGACAAAGACGCGCTGACGCAAGAAGGCGTGGAAAAAGTGCTTCACGACCTGGCAGCCATGGATTTCGAGTACATCGTCTGCGACTCCCCTGCCGGCATTGAGACAGGCGCGCTGATGGCCATGCATTTTGCTGACGAAGCGCTGGTGGTAACCAACCCTGAAGTCTCTTCGGTGCGTGATTCAGACCGCATTTTGGGCATGCTCGCCAGCAAGACCAAGCGCGCGATTGAAGGCTTGGATCCGATCAAAGAGCATTTGCTCATTACCCGCTACAACCCAGCCCGTGTGGACCAGGGCCAGATGCTGTCGCTCGAAGACATCCAGGACATCTTGCGCATCAAGCTCATCGGCGTGATTCCCGAGAGCGAATCCGTGCTGCAAGCCTCCAACCAGGGCGTGCCTGCGGTGCACATGGAAGGCAGCGATGTGGCCGAAGCCTACAAAGATGTGATTGACCGCTTCTTGGGCGAGGACAAGCCCATGCGTTTTACCGAGGCGCCTAAACAAGGTTTTTTCAAGCGTATTTTTGGTGGGAAATAACAGCATGTCCTTCCTTTCTTTTTTCTTGGGTGAGAAGAAAAAATCCGCCAGCGTTGCCAAAGAGCGCCTGCAAATCATCCTGGCGCACGAACGCAGCGGCCGCAACGCCTCGGAGCCGGATTATTTACAAGACCTGCAGCGCGACCTGATTGCGGTGATCAGCAAATACATCAAGATCAACCCCAATGACATCAAAGTCAATATGGAACGCCAGGACAACCTGGACATACTCGAAGTAAAGATCGAGTTGCCGGACGCGCGCTGAATTCATTGAAGAGAAGTCACGCGGGCCGCGCGCCGGCGTGGCACCCAGCTCCGTTCGTGTCCTCCGCCCTGCGGGCTCCCCCTTTACCTCACTGCGCTGAGCGCCACACCGACCCGCGTCTGCCAAGGTCTTGGCGCGCCCAGGTATTGACGTTAGCGCGCCAAAAACAGTGGTTGACGCTGACAATGGGGTGGATGCTGCAGCGAAATTAAGGCGGAGCCCGAAGGGCGGGGGACATTCGCGGAAGCATTCACCCCGTTGTCGGCGGCGCGAACCAAAGCTGCGTGAACCACGGCCACGCGAACAAAACCATTAGTCCAACCCCGCAGCACTCACCAACAGCGCAGTGCGGTCCACCACCCGGCGCAGTACAAAACTCGAATGCACACCGGTCACACCGTCAATGCGCGTGATCTGGTTGAGCAAAAGCGACTGGTAATGGTCCATATCGCGCACCGCCACCTTGAGCTGGTAATCGGCGTCCTGGCCCGTGATCAGCAGGCATTCCAGCACCTCAGGCTGCACCGCTATAGCCGCTTCAAAATTGGCAAAACGCTCGGGCGTGTGCTTGTCCATGGAGATATGAATCAGCGCCATCAGCGTCAGGCCCAATTTGCGCGCATCGAGCAGCGCCCGATAGCCCACGATCAAACCGGCCTCTTCGAGCGCCCGCACGCGTCGCAAACAGGGTGAGGCCGACAGGCCAATGCGGTCAGCCAGGTCTTGGTTGTTGATGCGGCCGTCTACTTGCAGGACTTCCAGAATCTGGCGGTCAAAGCGGTCTAGTTTCATACGAGTGCCCTCAATTTACGAAATATTGGCAGAGTATGCCAAAAATACCGATCTATGCAGCAACAACGCAATTCCCTACTGCGCCACTGCTTTTACACTTTGGCCATCGGTGATTCAAACCCGGAACGACCGCCAACAAGGGCCACAAGCCCGCGTTGCACCCTAGCACCTTACCCAGGCGCCGCATGCAAAACAGCCTCCGACGCTTTATCCGCGCGGGGGCTGTCTGTTTTATTGCGGACGATTTGCTGACCGATTCGTTGGCTTTGCTAGGCGGCGGCTTTGCCTTCGACAAAGGCCACCATCATGCGCGCCACCTGCACGCCGTCGTGACCATGCTGCAGGCTGTCAACGCCCGCGTTGTACAGGTTTTCGCCCAGACGCTCGCGGCGGCGGTTCAGCAAGAAGGCGCTGTAATCTTCCACAAATTCGGGGTGACCTTGGACGCAAAACACCTCTTCGCCAATGGAGTAAGCCGCCACCGGGCAGTGCGCGTTGCTGGCCAATAAAACCGCGTTTTGGGGCAGCTCTAGTACCTGGTCTTGGTGGCTTACCAGCAGCGCCAGGCGTTTGTCTTCGGGGGCCAGCGGCAGGTCTGCCGCGTGCCAGTCGTAGGACATGCGGCCCACGCCCCAGCCCTGCGGCGCCCGGCCCACTTTGGCGCCCAGGCACAAGGCAATGAGTTGGTGGCCAAAGCAAATGCCCAGCAACTTCTTGTTTTGTTCGAGCAGCAGTGTGACGCGGCGGCGCAGTTCAACCACCCAGGGCTCGTCTGAAAACGAATCGGCCTTGCTGCCGGTTAGCACCACGGCGCCGTAAGCGTCAAAGGATTCCGGGTAGTGGTTTGATGGGGTGTGGAAGATGTCGAATTCCCAATCCGCTCCCGCTTCACCGAACAGGCGCACAAACATGGCGCCGTAGCCTTGGTAGGTGGCGGTGATGGACGGATCGAGGTCGTCGTTTTCAAGAATGCAAACTTTCATGCGCCGTATTCTCACCGTTTTGCTTGCCCCAGCAATGATTTTGGGGTGCCGTGGTACATTAGGTCATCGCTTTAGGCGAATTGACCGTGCGGATGTTTCTTGAGCGTACCGGCACAGTCCTCGGGCAGAGGGGTCGTCAATTCAGTCCTTATTTGGCGCTACGCAAGCCTCTCACGACTTTGCGGTATTTACCCCTTTATGCATGAAGTCCCTGCCCGCGACGCATGCGCATGACTTTTTAATGATTCAGAACACTCCTATATCTCTCTTGTCCCCTGTGACCATCGGCAAATACCGTATCGCCGCCTGCCCCCGCCCCTTGGGCAGCGGCCGCTTTGAAGCCCAGG